>DAIQNS010000001.1:0-16110 GCA_036788315.1 Alteraurantiacibacter sp.
TTTGCTTTTCCAGTCGATCCGGTCGAGCCCGGCGAGGCGGATCACCGCTTCGTTGACGAGTTCGCCAGCCGATAGAGAAATCGAGCGCTCCGCCGAAAGGCGGGCATTGGCGATCTGGCGCAAATCGCTTTCAAGCTCGCGAAACAGGGCATCGCCCGCCTCGGCATCGCCATCGCGCCATTGATTGGCGTACGTCTTGAGATCGAACGCATTCACGGAAATAAATCGCTGCCCCCACTGCGCCAGCAACAATGACAGGTACAGGCGATAATTCCAGCAATTCTGCTGCGCTGCCCCGCAATGCGACGAAATATTCAAAAAAGATTGATCCGTTTCGCCGCGCCTTTTCGCCTTGATAGTCAGACCGGCCTTCACGCGCCGGGTGAATTGAAAAGGGGCCGATTTCATGAAGCTTGCTTATTCCACGGCAATGGCCGGGCTCTGGCTGGGACTGCTTGCCCAGCCACAGACCGCGCTGGCCGAAGTGCATCGGGCGCACAGCGGGGAGCTTTCCGCACAGCTGGCAGCTCTTGCCACAGGTGACCAGTTGGTGATCGAAAATGCCAGCGGCGAAGTGCGTTTTGGCGGCCATTCCGTCATGCTGGACGGCTTCAGCGGCGTAGCAGGCTATGGCAGCGAGATCGCCTATCTCATCGCAGTCGAGGGGCAGGTGGCGCTTGATAGCATGACCGCCAATGCGGGCCGCATGTTGCTGATCCCGCCGTTCGGGCAGGAGCCAGACGTGCAGCGGTTCGATGCGCGCCGTTTGCACGATGCGCTTGCCGAGAACGAGAGCGTGCGCGGTCTGACAACGATGGCCATGCTCGACGGACTGGCCAAGGGACAGGACCGCGGAGTTTTCCTCGGGCGTCTCGGGCGCACCTCCTTCAATGTCGCGACACTGGGTTCAGCCGAGGCGGAGATGGGCCGGCGCGAGCGCGTGGGCGGCACGCATGTGCGCAATGCCCGCTTCACCGGCGATGCCGGGGTGGAAACACTGGAACAGCGGATCGTCGCGCGCTTCTTGGCAAGCCTTGCAGCGGGCGATGCGGCCGCCGTTGCCGAACTGCTCGATCCTTTGCCCTATGGCATTGGCTCGATGGCGAATGGCGGAGGCGAAGCGCGGTTGGCGATGGCGCGCAGCCTGATTGCGCAGCGCGATTGGTCTGCCTTCGCCGATGCCGCGCCGCAGCAGGTCGAGGAGACCCTCTGGCGCGCGGGCGCGGCGCTTGTCGGCCTGCGCCGCACGACCGAATTTGCATTTATCGAGACAATTGAGGTGGGGAGCTGATCATGGCGGATATTCGCACAAAATTGCTGCTGGGCGCAGCTGTCGGCGGACTGGCGCTGGTAAGTATGCCGGTCGCGGCACAGGACGCCGCGATCTCGGCGCAGGCGGCATCGCAAGCCGCGCCGATCGAGGAGCGGCAAAGCTACGCGCTGCGCTTGATGACGCAGATCTATAACGGGGCCGAGGATGTCTCGCATACGCAATTGCTGGGCGTGGGGCGCGTGCGCATGGGCAATCGCAGCCTCACGCAATTCGACTATGGCGACGGGGCTGTCGTCATTCAGGACGATGATGGCCAAATGGCGGCAAGCCGGTTTCTCAACATCACTGATACCGAGAAATTCGTCGTCTATAACTATGACGACAAGACCATCCAGGGCGACGGCGAGATCGCATATTTCCATAACAATTTCGTGCGCCAGTGGCTGGATAAGGGGCCTGCGCTCGGGACCGATGCTGCCTGGACGCAGCGCATCCCGGTGGGGGCACTGGGGCTGGCCGCGTTGTCCGGCGGCGATGTGGAAATCGAACTCAGCCGGCATTATTTCACGCATGACGGCATCGCGATGGTCCTGCTGGAATACGCCATCCCGGCCTTCACCTATCGCGACGATCAGGGGCGCACGGTCGTGCACTGGGCAAGGGGCATTTCGGTCACCGATCCGGGCTTTGGCATGATCTATTTCAATGCCGCGCTGCACCGCGCCGTAGCGACCGGCGAAGATGGCACCAGCACGCCATATCGTTTCGCGCGCAGCATGGTGGCCGCGAACCAAGATGGCTCGGCAATGATCGACTACCGCGAGATGGAGCAGCTCAGACCATATATCGGGCCCTTGTTCGGCGCCGAGGCCATGCGCGTCGTGCCTTCTCGCAAAGCGTCAAAAACGCTTGACGAACGACCGCTCGTGCTCGGCCGCCGGCTGGATGTGATGGCGCTGACACTGGCTGAAAACGGGGCCAATGAAACAGGCGCTGCGGCAGCGGCGCAGACGGCGAGCAGTCGCGGCGGGGAGACCAACGATCCGAACATCGAAAATGCCGCCAACCGCGTCAATCAGGGCAACCAGGCTGCAACCGGTTTGCGGGTACTGACCGGATCGACGGCCACAACATCGGCGGGCGATCTTGTCTCGATCCCGAACACGCAGATTATCCAGCAAGCCAATGCGCTGGTGGCCGAAACCGAAGCTGCCAGCCGGCAATTGACAAGTCTGCAAAGCACCATCTCTTCGCTCGAAAACCAGCTGAAGAATGTTTCTGTAACGGTGGAGCAGTCTGAGCAAGCATTGCGGGCGGCCAACACAATGAAACGCGAGCAGCAGGAATTGGGCCTCCTTGACCGGGCGCTCGACTTGCTGGCAACCCAAATCGACGATCTGACCGAAGCGGGCAAGGCGGTGCCCAAATCGCTGGCAGACCGGTTCGATGACATGCTCGATTCGCGTGCCTATCAGCTTGAACGGCTCGAAACGGCCTTTGAAAGCTATGCCGATATCGCGGATCGACCGGGCGCTCTCAAAGTGGTGCCGGACCTGTCGCAGCCTCAGGCAGCACGTCTGGTTTCGCAATTGAACGATGCCAAACAGGAAATGGGCCTGCTCGAACAATCGATGCAGGCGCTCGGCAGCAAGGGCCAGTCCTTCGCCCAGATGCTGAAGTCGGCGCCCGTAGCCAAGGTCAACGAATTGCTCAACGCGCTCGCCGACAGCAAGGCAGGCAAGCTGCTCGACGGGCTGGGTCTCGTGCTGAACGGCTATTCAATTTACAAGGCGAGCGGGAATATCGAAACCGCTGCAACGACCAATATTGGCTCGGGCAACCTTCCGCTCACGCGCGATTATTCGGGCAGCGCACGTGCGCAAACAATCGGTATCGGCATGGAAATGGTCGGCCTGCTGGGCAATGCGGCAACCTTGAACTTCCCCGGCTTCGTTACCGATGCGACGGCGATCACGTTGGGCTCAATCAGCGATATCGTGATTGCCGCCAAAGGCGTCGTCGATGTCCAGCAGACACAGGTCGATATCCTGCAAGACGGCGTACTGCTCCAGATTGAGCGGACCAAGCAGGTCATCGCCCAAGAAAAGCAAAAGATGGCCGAATTGCGCGCACGCCCGGTTGAAGGACTGCTCTATACTGACGAGCCTGCAAACGATGGCGGCGTGACCGATCCCAATTGGGTCGATCCGCGCATCGATCCCGATACCGGCCTGCCAAAGCCCGGCTATTGGCAGTATCTCAAGGACAATAACCCGGGAACGCTGGCCAGCTATGGTATCGATCCCGAGGCGCCGGTTGGCGGCTGGCCGGGCGGTATCGGACCCGAGCACAAGCCCAAGCCTGTCGCAGGCCCCAGACCGCCGCAGCCCGACCCAGGACCAACCGATGAGGAACTCATCGCCGGCCTTGCTGAGGAGATCAACAAGCCGCAGTATCCCACCGCAAAGCCGCGCGATCCTGCTACAACGCAGACGCCAAAAGTGGTCAAGCCCTCCCGCCCTGCACAAGGGTTCGTCGTCGAAACACCGCAGGAGAAACGCCTGCGCGAAACGCGCGAGGAAAATGCCAAGGCAGCCGAGGATCTGAAAGCCTATCAGGACGAAAAACTCGCCAACCGCGAGGAAACCTCGATCTTGGATGGTGATTATGAAATGCGCATCAGCACGCTGGAAACCTCGGAACTGGTTGTCTCGACCTTCGACTTGAAGCCTGTGACTTTCACACCAGTCGACTTCACTCCTCCGGCGTTCGATGAGGATGGTGATCTGTTCGTGAAGAATGAGGACGGCACCACCAGCCTCAAAAAGGTCGGCCCGGACGACTTCGAATTGACTCCCTTCGATCCGCCGGAAATCAGCAAGTTTCCCCCGACCGATCCCGATGATACGGATGGATATCCCGGCACCGGCGAATATCCCGCCTTCGGCTTCGAAAACATGTCGGGTACGCTCAATGTCGATCTGTCCAAATGGGAAGAATGGCTCACCACGCAGGACATCAAGAAGCTGATCCGCCTCGCGATTGCAGCGGGCTATCCCTACTCACCCGGCGATGATGGTCTGGCAACCCTGGCTATCGCGCTCAACGATGCCGAGAACATCATCCGCATGTCGCAGGACAGCGGCTATCGCCAATGGGCCAATCAGGCCCCAAGCTGCGGCGGCTATGTCGGTTGCGGTCCGCAATATCTGGGCCGCTGGGCAATGAAGCGGTCGATCGTCGCGCTGGGCGATATCTTGGTGCAAAGCCGCGGAATTTTCTCCTCGGGAGGCTTCTCGGATATCGGCATTTCGGGCTTCAACCTCGCCTACATGCTGCGCGATTTCGGCATTCAGGATGGCGATCTGATCGATGTCGAAATCCAGCAGTTCGGTCGGACGATAGCCAAGCTCGAAAGCCATTTCCTGACCACGGCCGGCGACAATTTCAGCGTCAATCTGCGCCCGGGCGTTGCCTCGATGGTGGTGACCGCGCTCAATGAAGGCTCGGCCCCGCCCAACACCGCCGAGGTGACCATCGACAATGTCGTACGCGGCGATGCGAGGCAAACTTACAATCTCAACACCGGCCAGACCGCAACGCTGCGGATCGAAGCCAATGCGACCCCTGAGTGATCGGGCGAGGAGACAGGATCATGAAAGCTTTTGCACTGCCCCTCGCCAGCCTTTGCGCGCTCGCCTTCCTGCCGGGCCTCGCCTCGGCGCAGGTGCTGCCCGACATTCAGGACGCGCTCAATCGCGGCACCGGGATCGATGCCGCACTTGAGGAGCAACGCCGCACCAGCGTGCAACGCAGCACGCAGGATGATGGCGCAATCGACGGAGAAGCGGGCGTTTACGTCCTCACCTTGAACGAAATCTTCTACGTTGGCGGCTCGGTGGGCGGTGGCTGGTCGGAGAACCCGGTGCGCACGGTAGATGATCTGGGCGATTCCCTGTTCGGCAGCGCAGCGATGACAGCTGGCGTGCAAACCCGGCTCGGCGCAATTTTCGATGGCGGCTTGTCCGCGACCGTCTCGGGCGTCGAATATGACAAGGCCTTTGCCCCCTCATCGCGCACTCTCACCGCCTCGGCCAATCTGGGCCTGCCGCTCGGAAATACGCCGTTCTATGCGAGCATCAATGCCTTTGGCGGGCGCAATTATGACGAGAGCTTCGAGAACGGCACCGGCTTTTACGGTATCAGCCTCGCGCTCAGCGGAGCGGTGCCGCTCAACGAGCGAACAGTGCTGCGCGGCAGCCTTAATGGCGGTCGGCAGGAAGGTGGGATCGAGGAAAACAACGCCTGGAACACCAATCTCTCCTTCGACCTAACACATTACCTCACGCCAACCATAGCGGTTGGTGCAGGCGTGGCGGTCAGCCGTGTTTGGTTTGACGATTTCTACGAGGATGTGACTTTCGTCGAGCGCAAGGATTGGCAGTATGGCGGCAATATCAATGCCAGCTGGGCCGCGACCGAATGGCTCTCGGTGACGGCCAGCGCCGGCTATGACAAGCGCGATTCCGCCTTCTTCCTGTCCAATTACGACGGCTTTGAGACCAGTCTCGCAGTAACCGCACGCAAACGCTTCTGAAGCCAGCCTCGCCGATGGCGGCAAGCTGGTCGAGAAGATACTGGACTGTCTGGCCTTTCCACTCCAATGCTCCGCTGTGGCAATGGGAGTGGAGAGGCCAGCAGCCCGTGGAAAATACACGAATTTCGCGCCGCTTCTTTATTGGCAGCGCCTTGGTCAGTGTCAGCGCTGCGCCGCTTGGCGCGCATGTCGGGGCCTCGGGCGGGATTGCCGAGGTCGCGCATGACGGCGCGTTTTTCGATGCCGCCGAACTGACCATTCTCAACGATATCTCCGAGATCATGATCCCGCGCACCGATACCCCCGGCGCGCAGGATGCCGAGGTTGCCGCGGTGGTGGATGCGATGATGCTGACCTGGGCGAGCAAGCAGACGGGCGAAATGTTCCGGCACACCATCGCCGGTTTCGATACCTCCGCAATCACGCAAACGGGCATCGCCTATGCGAGCCTCCCCCATGCCAAGCGCGTTGCATTAGTCGAGGGCATCGACAATGCCGCCTTTGCCAAGGACGCTGGCGAAGAGCATGTTGGCTATCGCCGCCTCAAGGATCTCATCTTTCACGTGTTCTATACCTCGCCCCAGGGTAGCGCCGATTATGTCCCGATCCCGGGCGGCTATGAAGGCAATCTCACGCTCGATGAGTATCAGGCGCTGATGCAGGAGCGCTCTTATGGCGGATGAATTTGATGTCATCGTCGTCGGCTCAGGGATTACCGGCGGCTGGGCGGCCAAGGAATTCTGCGAGAAGGGCTTCAAGACGCTGGTAATCGAGCGCGGGCGCAATCTTGAGCATCCCGACCCCGAATACACCGATATGATGATGCCTTGGGAGCTGTACAACCGCTCGCTGATGCCCGAAGCCTATGAGCATGAGGGGCGCTTCAACGACCTGCGCGAGAAGGCCTATCCTTACTGGACGCATGTCGCGCAGTTCTTTGTCGACGAGAAGGAATACCCCTACTCCAACCCGGCAGAGCGTCCTTTCCACTGGACGCGCGGCTATCAACTGGGTGGCCGCTCGATCACCTGGGGTCGCCAATCCTACCGCTGGGGCCCGCGCGATTTTGCCGCCAACGCCCGCGACGGGCACGGGATCGCCTGGCCGATCGGCTATGACGACCTTGCGCCGTGGTACGATTATGTCGAGGAATTTGCAGGGATTTCGGGCAATGATGACGGGCTGGAGGATTTGCCTGGCGGCAAGTTTCTCAAGCCGTGGAAGCTCAGCTGCGCGGAAGAATTCGTCGCCGAAAATCTCGCGGCGAATATGCCCGGTCGGCATATGGTCATCGGCCGGTGCGCCAATCTTACAGAAGCGAAACCGCTCCATCAGGAGCTTGGCCGCGCCGCGTGTCAGGCGCGCCGGAAATGCGCGCAAGGTTGCGCGTTCGGCGCGTATTTCTGCTCTTTGTCGGCCACTTTGCCAGCGGCGCGCAGGACGGGTAATCTGACTATCGTGACAGACGCCATTGTGCAGCAGGTCGATTTCGACCCTGCCACGGGGCGCGCCACGGGCGTCAGCGTCATCGACCACGATACCAAGGAGACCCGATCCTACAGTGCCAAACTCGTGTTCCTATGTGCCTCGACGCTGGGCTCGGTGCAGATCCTGCTCAACTCACGCTCAGAGGCTGCGCCGCGCGGCCTTGGCAATTCAAGCGGCAATCTGGGCTGCTATATCACCGACCACTTTGGCGATGCCGGGGCACGCGGCGTGGTTCCGGGGCTCGAGGATCGCTACTCCTTCGGCAAGCGGCCGACGGGCTTCTACATTCCCAATTTCCGCCACGAGAAGGCCGAGGATGTCGATTTCGTGCGTGGCTATGGCTATCAGGGCGATGCATCGGAACGCCCGCGCCAGAGCCATTCGGGAGACAGGGCTGGGATCGGCACCAAGGCCAAGCAGACGATCGGGCAGCCGCTTCCCTGGCGGATCAGCATGAGCATGTTTGGCGAAACCCTGCCTTACCGCGACAACCGGGCCACCTTGCACACGGTCAAGACCGATAATTGGGGCATCCCGCTGCTGCACCTCGATTGCCACGGGCGCGAGAACGAGCGCAAGATGATGGTGCAGGCCGCCAAGGATGCCGAGGCGATGCTGATTGCCGGGGGGTGTACCAATGTGACCCGTTTTCATCCCGATCCCGAGGCGCACATCCAGTTGGGACTGCGTATCCATGAAATGGGCGGCGCCTGCATGGGCGAGGATCCGCGCGAGGCGGTGACCAACAAATGGGGGCAATTGCACGATGCGCCCAATATTTATGTCACCGACGGTGCGTGCATGTCATCATGCGGAACGGTCAATCCCTCGCTAACCTATATGGCGATAACGGCGCGCGCCGCAGATCACGCAACGCGCCAGTTGCAAGCCCACGCGCTGTAAGCAGGGAAAGCATCAGGCGGGGGCAATCGCGCCTTGGTGGCCGAGCGCGCGGCGTGCGGTTTCCTGCGCCGCTTCGACACATTGCGCAGGAGCCGATCCGTCCAACCATGCGCTGAGGAAACCGCCGCTGAAAGCGTCGCCCGCACCGCTGCTGTCAACCACCTTGGCCGGGGTTACCTTGTACTGGCGCGCTTCGGGCTGCTCCTCACTGGCTAGATAGCAGCCATCTTCGCCGGCTTTCACCGCAATGGTGCCCAAGCCTGCATCGAGCCACCGCCGGACAATCTCCGCTTCGCTTTCGGAGCCACCCCACAAGGCATGTTCGTCGCTATTGGTGGGAAGGCCGATGGTGCTCGCATCCATCGCGCTTTGCGAGGCGCTTTGCGCCGCTTCGCGGCTATCCCACAGGCTGGGCCGAAAATTGCTGTCATAGGCGACCGCGAGGCCCGCCTGCTTCCTGCGAGCGGACAAGTCCAGCAATCGGCTGCGGCCACCTTCATCAAGAATTGCGAGCGTGATCAGGCTGAAATAGGTCAGCTCCGCTTCGGCAGCATCGGCAAGCGCTGCATCAATGCCCGCCAAGTTAAACATGTCGCGCGCCGCGCTCTGGTCACGCCAATAGAGGAAATGGCGTTCCCCCTCCTTGTCGAGGCGGATCGCGTAGATTCCGGGGCTGCGATGCGGATGGCGCAGGACATGGCGTGTATCGATGCCTTCGCGCTCCCATTTGGCCACGAGCGCATCGCTGATGGGGTCTGTGCCCACCGCGGTGACATAGCACACATGGTGGCCGCTGCGCACAAGGTGGATCGCTGTGTTGAGCGTATCACCGCCGAAGCGCAGGCCCGAACCCGCGCCGCCCTGGCAATGATACTCGAGCATGGCTTCGCCAAAGATGAAAACCGTCATGGCGCGGTGCATATCGTGCAGGCGAGCAGAAAACGAGTCTGCTCATGCAATCAACTGCAGTTGGCAAGCAAATCGGCTAGAACAGCGGGAGACCTGGAGGCGCGACAGGCACCACGCCATCGACCAGCGGCGCAGGCTGCTGCTCGCGGGCATACCATTCGAGCGACGAGAGCGAAGGTTCTTCCCAGGTTTCTGGCGCTTCGAAATATTTGGGATAGTGCTTGGCGGCATATTCCAGCACCACCGGATCGACATAGTCGAGCGTATCGACCGCGCCGAAGAAGCATGAATAGAAGCAATGCCCGGGCGTGGGGCCCATCAACATCCACGGCAGCCACGGGGTTATGCGGTTCCACACACCGCCCGCCTCGACACTGGTGACGCTCGCATCCTGCATCTCGTCCCATTTGAGATTGTAAAGGAACATCTCGCTGACGCGGTTGAACTTGCCGCTGCTTTCGCGCGGCCATTTGTCGGGTTGCAGGGCAGCGGGATAAAACAGGTTGATGCGCAGCGCGAGGCTCAGATCATTGCCGCGCCGCTCCCAGTCAAGCAGCATCGGCACGCGTTCACGCACGACCTCGTTGAGACCGCCATACGTCGGCGCGGGCGGGAGATAGGCGGTGATCGGGCTGTTGAAGGGATCATTGGCAATCGGCACGACGCGCACGCGTTCGTTGAGGTAGGGATTATCCCAATGTTCGAGAATTTCGCCTGTCGCCAGATCGGTGTAGAAGCCCACCTCGCGCAAGACCTTGCGATAGCCGGGATACTCCGGGTCGGTGCTGGGCAAGAGCCGCGCGGCGGAAAAGCCTGAAAAACCGATCAGATCGCGCACCGCTTCACCCGGCCGAACGCCGTGAACGATGCCCTTGAACCAGCCAAACTTGGTGGTGCCCATGGCGGTATTGCCGTTGATTCGTGCGCTCGCCTCGCGGTTTCCTTCTGGCGATGTCAGATCGAGGAAATCACCCACGAGGCTGGTCTGCAGCCCATCCCTTGCGGGCAATTGCAGCTTGTTGCCAGCAGCAAGCGCCGTTGCAGAACCCAGCGCGAGGGAAGATGCCCCTGCCGCGCCCGCTACCATGAAATCACGCCGCTTCATTGCCTGCTCTCCCCAATCCTAATCTATGCTCAATTGTCCGGCGCGCTGTTGTCGGTCCAGCTTTGCCAATTGTTGCTGACGCGAATTTCATCGATCAACGTGCGTTGGAAACATTTGCCATCGCGAAACCATTGCCACACCCGGCTGCGAAAATTGTGGCCCTCGTCGACCTGGATCATCTCGTAGAGATACATGTCCGTCTCGCCCTTGCGGACCCAGTTGAGGCAGGTGGAAAGATTGTTGTCATCAGGCTGCATGGCGGCCGCCCAGCCCTTGATCAGATCATTGTCCCACCAGATCCGGCCATCGCGATAGTCGGCAGGAAATTCGCGCACTTCGACGCGGCCGTCTTCCCAGAAATAATGGTTGGTCTGGTGATAATCGGACGGCTTGCCATCCTCGGGCAAGCGGCAGATCAAGCGCGAGCGGTGCTGATCTGTGAGCTTGCCAGTATTCGCATCATAATAGCGATACCAGCCTTCCCAGACCCCTTCGGCTTCAGCCAGCAGCGGCATGTTGCGGACAATCTCGTCTTTATTGCTCATGGCAGTTGTCATCCGGTAATTGAACATCTGTGCTTGTGCCCGCGCCGGGCCGCTTGTCTATTTTCATGCCCAAGCAGTTCGTTCGTAGCCATGGAGCCTGTGCCACTGATCGGCAGATGGACAACAGCGCTACAGCCATCGGCAGGGCGCGCAGACGTGCCAGAGTAAGCCATGGACACGTTCGATTTCATCATAATCGGTGCAGGCTCGGCCGGCTGCGTGCTAGCCAATCGCCTGTCCGCCGACCCGGCCAACAAGGTTTTGTTGCTCGAAGCGGGCGGCGATGATCGCTCCTTGCTGATCAAGGTGCCTGCCGCGATCATCAAGCTGATCGGCAATCCCTCCTATGACTGGGGCTTTTCGGTCGAGCCTGATGCGACACGCGGCAACCGGCGCGACTATTGGCCCGCGGGCAAGGTGCTGGGCGGCAGCAGTTCGATCAACGGCATGCTTTACGTGCGCGGGGCGCCGCAGGATTATGACCATTGGGCGAGCGCGGGCAACGCCGGCTGGAGCTATGCCGATTGCGAGCCCTATTTTCGCAAGCTGGAAAACTGCACATTCGAGACGGGCCAGGAACGCGGCACCCTCGGCCCGCAGGCGATCAGCCATTTGCGCACCCGGCACCGGCTGGCCGAGCCTTTCATGCAGTCCGCAGTGGCAGCGGGCCTGCCTCTGAACACGGACTACAACAGCGGATCGCAGGAAGGCATGGACGCTCCGCAACTTACCCAACTGCGCGGCCGCCGCTTCAGTGCTGCCGACGCCTATCTCAAGCCCGCATGCGGGCGCACCAATCTGACGGTGCTCACGAAGGCGCAGGTCAGGCATATCGTGCTCCATGGCACGCGCGCCACTGGCGTTGTCTATGAGCATGGCGGCGAGCAGCACGAGGCGAAGGCGCGGCGCGAGGTGATCGTTTCGGCGGGCGCGCTGCAATCGCCCAAGCTGCTGATGCTGTCCGGAATCGGACCAGCGGAACATTTGCGCGAAATGGATATCGCGCCTGTGATCGACAGTCCGCATGTCGGGCAGAACCTGCTCGAACATCCCAGCGCGCAGCTTGGCTTTGCGGTCGACCAACGTACTTTCAATCAGGAAATCAACAGCGTGCGCGCCGCTTGGCATGGCCTGCGCTGGCTGCTGCAACGGCGCGGCCCTGCGACCAGCCCCTATCCGCATGCAGTAGGCTTCTATCGCTCCACGCCCCACAAGCCAGCGCCCGATGTGCAATTGATGTTCGGCCCGTTCGGCTTTGAATTGACGCCCGAGGGAGTGGCGCCTTCGCGCAATCCGATGGTGACGCTGGTTGTTGGCCTGTCCTACGCGCGCAGTTCAGGCACGCTGACCCTGCGCAGCAAGGACCATACCGACAAGCCGCGCATTGCCCTTGAAATGCTTGGGGACGAGCGGGACGTCGCCGATCTCACCGCAGCTTGCCGCTATGCCCGCCAGATCATGCAGCGTATGCCGATCGCGGACCATGTCCGGATGGAAATGGCACCGGGCGCGGAAGTGCAAAGCGATGATGAATGGGAAGCTTACCTGCGCCAGAGCGTGGACCCGACCTATCACCCGGTGAGCACGTGCCGCATGGCCCCGGCAAAGGCGGATGGCGTGGTCGATGCGAGATTGCGGGTGCATGGCGCACAGGGCCTGCGCGTCGTCGATGCCAGCGTCTTTCCCGGGCATGTCAGCGGAAACACCAATGGCGCGGTGCTGATGGTCGCCGAGAAAGCCGCCGAGATCATTCTAGAAGATGCACAGCGCGGCTGACCGCGCTGGCTTCACCGCAAAAAGGCGCTGCCAAACGAAAGCAAGCCCGGCGCGCGATGGCACCGGGCTTGCGATAATCTCAAACCGAAAGGTCAGCGAAGTTTAACGCGCCAGCCAGCCGCCATCTACGGCCAGCACATGGCCCTGAATATAGCGCGATGCGGCAGAGGCAAGGAACACGGCCGCCCCGCCCAGATCCGAAGGCTCGCCCCAGCGGCCTGCGGGAATGCGCTCGAGAATCTGGCGATTGCGTGTCTCATCCGCCTGCAATGCGGTAGTGTTGTTGGTCGCGATATAGCCCGGCGCAATGGCGTTGACGGTGATGCCCTTGGAGGCCCATTCGTTCGCCAGAAGCTTGGTCAGCCCGCCCACGCCACTTTTGGAAGCGGTGTAGCTGGCAACGCGGATGCCGCCCTGGAATGTCAGCATCGAGGCGATGTTGATGATCGAGCCGCCACCATTGGGCACCATGTGTCGTCCCGCCGCCTGACTGAGGAAAAACAGCACTTTGAGATTGGTGTCGACGACACTGTCCCAATCCTCCTCGGTAAAATCGAGCGCATCGTTGCGGCGGATGATCCCGGCATTGTTGACGAGGATATCAAGCCCGCCAAGCGCAGCCACGGTTTCAGAAACGATCCGCTCGCACGGCTCGATCGAGGAAAGATCGGCCATCACGACATGCGCGCGCCTACCAGCCTTTTCGACCATCTTCACCGTCTCTTCGGGATCGCGGCGCGCAACCAGCGCGATGTCCGCCCCGGCCTGCGCCAAGGCGACCGCTATGCCCTGTCCGATGCCCGTATTCGCGCCGGTGACAATGGCGACCTTGCCGGTCAGATCGAAGGGATTGGAGGCCATCGAACCTTGCTCCCCCATCTCAGAGGCCACGCAGATAGGCGCTGATGTCCTCATCCTGCGAATTGGCGTAGAAATGTTCCTCGAACTTTTCGCCAGCAATCGCGGAACGCAGGAGATCCTGATCGACGTTCTTGAGCACAGTCAGCATGTCGTGGCAGGCTGCCGATTTCAGATCCTTGAGGATGCCGCGGTTGGTGCGCATAATTTCGGCGCGCTCCTTGGGATAGCCCGCGCCGCCTTCGTTTTCGAAGATCTTGCGGTAGCAATCCTGCAGATTGAGTTCGGCGGCCCAGCCAAAGCCCTTGGCGTAGGGCATCGACATGCAATTGCCGTCATTGATCTGGCTGAACAGGAAGGCATCGGTGGGGTCGATGACGAGGCCGCAGAAAACGCCGGGCATGGCGTTGCACGCGAGCATCGAGCCCATACCCGTGCCGCAGCCGGTGATCACGAAATCGGCCGCCTTGGAATTCAACAGGATGCCTGCCAGCAGTCCGTTCATGACATAAGTCATCTGCGCTTTGTCATCAGGCGTATACATGCCGTAATGATGCACCTCGTGGCCCAGGGGTTCGGCCACGCTGGTGAGCGCGTCGCTGATTACCGAGCTCTTGGCGGCCTGGCTGTTTTCAATGATCAGTGCGATCTTCATAATGCCTCTCTTCGGCCCGCGCGGGGCCTGTATTGAACAATTTAAGATGCAGCCTCGAAGCTGCAATGCGGTAACCGGTGTCAGCTGTCACTTAGCGGCAAGCTTGCAGCTATATCAACCTTCAAATGCACACCAAAGGTTAGTGCTGCAAATAGATATTGGTGCTGGTGTTTCCAAGCCCCGATGATGCGCGCCAACGATATCCGGAGCAGGAAGCTAGCCCTCGGGCGCGATTGCCACGAGTTCGATGCGCAAGGCGCCCGCATCTGAAAAATCGAGCGTTGATCTCGCGCCGAGGACGGCATCGTGAATGCCGGTGATCGCGCCTGTCGAGACATATGTGCCAGGGGCAAGGTCAATGCCTTCGCTTCGTGCATGCTCAAGGAGGAAATCGCGCGCGGCGGCGACGCCGTCCATCGGGCTCTCGACCACGCGATTGCCGACTTCCTCGTCATCAATATGCGCGATGACAGTCATGGGCGTTTCGAAGCGCTCACGCCAGTTCGCAATCTCCGGGCCTACCAGAAGCCCGCGGTTGTTGCCGAAATCACAGATCACGGCAAGCGAGCCGATCTTGTTGATGCCGACTATCGGGCTGCTGGCGATTTCCACGCCGATAAAAACGCGGTCGTCATCACGGGTCTTGCCGAACTGCAGCACGAATTCAGGCTCGATCGCTGCGCCGCCATCGGCAAAGATGGGCATCTTGTAAACCTGATCACCATCCGCGTGGACCACGCTCGGGGCGAAGATCGGGCCGGCAAGGAATTTCGCGCCAAGCACTTCGGCCTGCGCGGGCGGAATGCCACCCACCTTCCAGCCCGCGACCTCCTGGCCCCAATCTGCACGCGATTTGTCCTGCACCGCATAGGCTTCGGCAAGCGAGGTCGGCAGCGCTCCGGGGAAGCCCGGCAGAGACCCGGCATTTCGTCTGGCTGTCAGCAAAATCTGGGAAATCTCGCCAATCCGGTCCTTGTCCACTACGCTGGCACTAGCCATATTCATTCCCATCAAAAATTCGAAATCAGTTGCGTCGCCCGTTTGACACCGGTATCAAACCGGGTCAATACTCTCGTGGGTAAACAACACAATAAGGCGAACAACAATGGGTCGAGGAATGCGATCAGGTAAAGCCCGCTGGACAGCTGTGTCCTGCGCAACATTAGCAATCAGCGCGTTGATGGCTCCGGGGGTCAGCGCACAGGTATCGAGCGGCTTGCCCGCTATTCTGACCGATCCTGCGGTCATGGCAGAACATCCCCTACCCGATTTTTCCTATGCCGGATACGAATACGCGGAAGCTCCGATCCCCAAGGCAGAAACAGTCATTTTCGTCGCCGATTACGGCGCGGTGCCCAACGACGGGCGCGATGACAGCGCCGCTTTGCGCGCAGCTCTTGCGGCTGCCGCCGAGCATGACGGGCTCGTGCGCGTGCAGCTTGATGCGGGCCGCTATCAGCTGACCGAGATCCTGTGGATGGAACATAGCAATGTCGTGCTTGCCGGAATGGGCATGGGCGAAGGCGGCACTGAAATCTACATGCCGCGCCCGCTCAACCAGGTCGATGATGGCGGTGTGCTCGACGAGCTGCGCGAGTATCTCAAGACCGAAAACAAGTATGCGCGCGACAAGTCGCTCAACCTCGATGTGCTGTTTTCCGAGTACAGCTGGACCGCGGGCTTCATCTGGACGCGCACGCCGGGCGGAAGGCATGTCGGCTATCTCGACCGGCTCGACCCGCCGATCGAAACCGTAACCGACATCGCTGCGGGCGAGCAGTTCCAAAAGACAATGACCGTGCGCGACAGCTCGGGCCTCAAGGTCGGCGATGTGTTCAAGATATTCTGGCACAACAGGGCCGGCCCCGAAGGCCCGCTGGTCAAATCGCTTTACGGCGATACCGAAGAGCCGATCGGCAGCCGGCATTGGGAATATCCCGATCGCCCGCTGGTCCAACAGCCGACCCGGATCGAAGCGATCAACGGCAATGTGGTGACCAT
>DAIQNS010000001.1:16120-22315 GCA_036788315.1 Alteraurantiacibacter sp.
ACCGGGCTTCCTGGGCTTTGTCCGCACCCCCGATGTGGTGACCATTGCCGATCCGCTGCTGCATTCGATCTCGGATGAGCTGCCGGCCTATTTCGCGCGCTGGGATCACCTCAAGAATGTCGGCATAGAGGATCTCGCGCTGGTTTTTCCCGAAAACCCCTATTTCGGACACCATAACGAATCCGGCTTCAACGGCATCTATATGACCGGCGTACACAATGGCTGGATCGCCAATGTCCGCGTCACCAATGGCGATACCGGCGTCCTCACCGATGATGCCGCCAATCTGACCTTGCGCAACATCGTCACTAACGGCAACCACAAGGCGCATTACAGCGTCCATGTGGGCAGTGTGCATAATGTGCTCGTTGACGGGCTGACAGTGTTCAACCCCACCGAACACACTTTCAGCATCAACACCCGCTCGACCAAATCGGTGTATAAGAATTCGGTTGCCTGGAATGTGCCCACGCTCGACCAGCATGCAGGCTCAAATCATCAGAACCTGTTCGACAATCTGACCGTGCACATTGTGCCCGACAAGAGGGCCGAGGACGGCACACCGCTGTACGACCTGTACAAGGCGGGCGGCGCGCCATACTGGCTTCCGGGGCATGGCAAGTACAACACCACCTGGAACCTCAAGGTCGTCGTCGAAAGCGGCGTCGAGCCGGGCGAGGAAGTGGTCGTATTCGCAGGCTCGGAAGGTCCGGCCGCGCGGATCGTGGGGATGCACGGCAACCGGCCGATCGTGTTGCAGCACAAGCCCGAGCCCTATGTCGAGATGCATGGCGAGGCCGTGATCGAAGCGCCTTCGCTGTATGATTGGCAATTGCTTCAGCGCCAAGGAAGCTAGAGCAAGCCAACGCCGCAAGCTGCGATCGAGAGAGCGCGGCGGGCAAGAAAACAAGGGCGGTTGATCTCAATCAGATCAACCGCCCTTTTTCATGCAGATTGCCGGATGGGCTGCGGCTATTCGCCCGCAGCCTCAAGCACCGTTGCTTCGCTTCTGGGCCGCCGGATGGGGCCATTGTCGCCCACCAGATGCATGAAGCGACTGGTCGTGCCCTCGGGATATTGTGCGACGATGGCGCGCGCATCGGGGTGAGCATTGCGGATGAAGGCGCTGATCGCGAAGCCGACGGCGGGCTTTTGCAACAGGGTTTCGCCCAAAGCAAAAGTCTCGCCGCCATCACGGCTTTCCCACCAGGAAATCGCACCATCGCGCGCTGGCGTCCGCCAGTCGAGCAGGTAGCGCACATGCTGCGACGAGGGCGCAAGCAGATCGCCATTGCCGATCGGCAGCGCGGTTGCGTGCCCGCCAACCCATTCCTCGCCGGTCCAGCGGAAATGGCGCATCTGCTTGGGCCCGCCGGTGGGCCCGCCAACATCCTGGCCCATCGTAAGCCCGATGTGCGGATGTCCTGCAGGATCGAGCGTGGAAGTGCCGTTGAAGGTCCACAGCCCGTTGCTACGCGCGACAAGCGCTTTCTCGTCCGCGACTTCGCGGGTTAGCGGCATGGGCAATTGTTCGCCCTCGACATTGCGCCAGGTGCCATCACCGGTATCGAACACCATGTAGTAGAGATCTTGCCGGTTTGCCGTGTGGCCGCGCGCATCGGGCGCCGAAGCGCCGTCCCAGCACAGATGGTAATCGAAGCTGACGATGATCTCGTCGCCCTCGCCCTTGGTCAGATAAGGATACCAGCTGTCGACCGCGCCAAGGTCGGTGCGCCGCTTGCTTTTGAGGAAAGATACCGCCTCTGTGAAGGTCCGGCCGTTGTCGGTCGATTTGTGATAGACCCAGTCGCTGCGATGCGCGCCGTGGCGATAGAACAGATAGATGTCGCCATTATCCATCTTCACCGCCTGGTTATAGGTGCCAAACGGTGGGATCGTGTCGAGTTCTTCCCACTCGCTGATGTCGTAGGGGCGCTTGGAGACAACATGCTTGTTTTCGCCGTAATGATGATTGCCCAGCTGATTGGGGCCATGCGCGTCGGCGGTTCCGCCATGCCCACCAAAGAAGATATGGATGTAGCCTGCATTGTCGATGATCATGGTGGGCTTGCCGTGATTGTCGATCTTGCGCGAAGGATCCTTGCCCATCGCGCTCACACCGGCCTTGAACGGCCCGGTCCATTCGCCCGTGGTGTGGTTATAAGCTGCCACATAGGGATCTTCGAGCGGCCCCTGATACGAGACATAAGTGATCCCGTTTAGATGTTCGCCAGCGGGGTGTTGGACCACGGCAACCGCATTGCCCAACCCGTTGTCGGCGAAGTAATCGACCATTTGTGCAGCCGGTACGCTGGCGCCTGCCAAAGAGCCTGCATCATTTTGCGCACATCCGGACACCAGTCCGAAGCAGGCGAGCGCCAGTGCCGCGGCGAGCGGACGGGCGGGGCTTGCCCGCAAGACATGGGAAAAAGCCATTATTGAGTATACTCTGCTGAAAGCATTTCAGCGGCAAAGAGCAGTGCGCCCCCTGCGGCATAAAGCTGGCTGGATTCGCGATTGGTCGACTGGGGATCCTTGCCGATCTGCTGCACCCAGCCGACTTTGCCTTCATCGGTGATGGCAAGGCGCAGAGCATCCCAGGCCTTGTCGCGCGAGTTTTCGTATTTCTCGCCCTTAAGGAGCCCGTTGTTGAGGCCCCAGGCCATGCCGAAGCCGAAGAAGGCGGTTCCGCTCGTTTCGGGATTGGTGAGATATTCGGCATCCATGAGCGAAGTGGGCCAATAGCCATCCTCGCGCTGGATCGAGACAAGCTGATCGGCCAGCGTGACAAAAGTCTCGCGCATCAGCGGCAGTTCGGGATGGTCTGCCGGAAGTGCATCAATGAAGCGCGCAAGCCCGGCAAAGACCCAGCCATTGCCCCTGCTCCAGAACACCGGCTTGCCGTTGGGCGTGCGCGCATCGAAATAGCGGCTGTCGCGGAACAGGAGGCCGGTTGCCGGATCCTGGAGATATTCGATCACCGCGCGCGTTTCCGAAGCTGCATAATCGGCATATTTCGGATCGCCCGATATCTGCGTGGCAAGTGCCCATGCGGGCGGCGCCATGAAAATTGCATCGGCCCAGCACCAGCGCTTCTGGCAATCGCCTTCCTTGCCTTCGACGGTGGGCGGCGTGAATTCCAGGCTCATGGTATAGTTCTGCGCGATGATATTGTCGAACTGTGCGATTGATTTGTCCATCAATTGCGGCGTTCCATCGCGCAGCGCCACTGCGGCATAAACCGCCGCAATCGCCTGATCATCGCCGTGCCATGGGCGGTCGCCAAGTTCGGTGCCGAAATCGTTCGAATATTGGCGCAGGCGTGCAAGCAGGTTCTCGTCTCCCACCTTCGCGGCAAAATGATCGAGCCCGATGAAGAAGGCCGCCTTCACCCAGCCGCGCGAATAGGATGACTGAGGAAACTGGTATTCGATGTAGCGCAGATCGTTATTGGCCTGCAGCTGCCACTGCGCTGCGGCACAGCCGATTTCCAGCGCCGAGGCGCTTGAGGGATCAAGCAAGGCGGGTGCGCGCCATGCCGGGATTACCGTATCGCAGCTTTGACCGGCAGTGCTGGATGCAGCGTAATTCCCGGCCGCGCCATCGCCGGCCTGCGCCTTTGCCGGAGTGGCCACAGCGATCCCCGCCGTGCCCAGGATAAGCGCGCCTGTAGCAAACCCTGTCATCATAGCCTTTGTCATTTTCATCTCCTCCCGGGTGCACCAGTTTGCGGCGCTTGCCATCGTTTAAAAATTGATTAGCCTTGAAAAAATTGCAAGGCCCGAATGTTCATTGGCGATCAAAAACGCGCATAATCAAGCGCGCCAACGCGAGATTGAGCCTAGGCTTTGCGGAGGAGAGGATCAATGCAGTTCGATCGCAGGGCATTCTCGCTTGGGGCATTCGCCAGCACCGCGCTGCTCGGCGCTTGCAGCATGACCGGGACACAATTTGCTCGTCCGCAGCCGCGCAATTTTCTCCTGCTGATTGTCGATGACCTGAATGATTGGGTCACTGCGCTGGGAGATCATCCGCAAGTCAAAACCCCTCATATCGACAGGCTGGCCGCATCGGGCACGGTTTTTGCCAATGCGCACGCGCAAGCTCCAATCTGCGGCCCCTCGCGGGCCAGCCTGCTTTCGGGCCTCTATCCGGCGCAGACCGGCATTTACGGGCAGATCAAAGATTTCCAGCTTGGCCCTGCGGTCGCCGCGGTATCGCCGACCTTGTTGCTGCCGCAATATCTGCGCTCGCATGGATACTACGCGGCAGGACGCGGCAAGGTTTCCCATCAAGGCGCGCAGGAAGGGATGTTCGACGAGTATCATCCGCGCACCAAGCGCGAGGACGATTACGGCCCCTACCCCAAGGAGCGCTTCAAATGGTCGGACACGCGGACCCAGACCGACTGGGGGGCTTATCCTGATCGCGACGAGGACATGATCGATTTCGTGACCGCGCAATGGGGCGCTCAGTTCCTTGCGCGCGATCATGCAAACCCGTTCATGCTCGCCCTTGGCTTCGTGCGGCCGCACGTTCCCTGGTATGTACCCCAGGCATGGCTGGACAAATTCCCGCTCGACGAGATCGAGATGCCGAAGGTTCTCGACAGCGATTTTGACGACATCCCGCAAGCGGGCAAGGATCTGGCCGCCGTGCCGCAAATGCCGACACTGGAATGGGCTCAGCAAAATGACGAGTGGCGCCCGATGATGCAGGCCTATCTCGCCTCGATCGCCTTTGTCGATCATTGCGTGGGCATGGTGATGCAAGCACTCGAAAGCACAGGCCGCGCTGGCGATACGCTGGTGTGCCTCGCATCGGACAATGGCTATCACCTCGGCGAGAAACAGCGCTTTGCCAAAATGTCGCTGTGGGGCCGTTCGACGCGGGTGCCGCTGATGTTCGCCGGGCCAGGCGTCGAAGCGCAGGTGATTGCCGATCCGGTCGGACTGATCGACATTTATCCCACGGTGCTCGATATGCTTGCCTTGCCCGTCAATCCGGAAAACGCCGGGCGCAGTCTTGCCCCCGTTCTGACCAAAGCGGCAATGCTACCTGTCAAACCGCAAGTATCGGTTTTTGGACGCGGCAATTTCGCCGTCATTGACGCGCGCTACCGCTATATCCGCTATGCCGATGGATCGGAGGAACTCTATGACCTCGTAACCGATCCGATGGAATGGCACAATCTTGCTGGCAATGCCGATATGGCCAGCGTCAAGGCGCGGCTGGCGAGCCATATTCCCGCCGATCAGGCGCTCACGATCGAACCCGCCAGAAGCTGAAAGCTGCACGCTTGCGATGGACCGAAGCGGCTTAGGCCAGACGCGCCGAGGCCCGCTCAACAATGTGCGAGGGGACAATGATCTTGTCGAGATCGACATTGTCCATTTCAGCGCCGAGAAAGCCCGGAACCAGCTTCAACGCAGCAAGCCGGCCCATTTCCACGATCGGCCAATGCACAGTCGTCAAAGGGGGCCAGACATGCGATGCCGTCCCGGTATCGTCAAAGCCCAGCAAGGCAAGCTCGTCGGGCACACGAATGCCAAGGTCATGCGCAATATGCAGCACGCCTGCGGCCATCTCATCGTTGCTCACAAAGATCGCGGTTGGCCGCGCATCGCCGCTGAGCAATTGACGCCCGGCAAGCAAACCCGATTCAAAACGATAATTGCCGCTGATCATCAACGCCGGATCCACTTCGAGCCGGGCTGCGGCGAGCGCATCGCGAAAGCCCGCCTCGCGCTCGATCGGCGAGCGGAAACCCACCGGCCCGCGCACGAAGCCGATACGCTTGTGCCCCATGCGAATGAGCGCTGTCACCATGTCGCGAACGACTTCGCGGTCGTTGGAAGCCACGCAATGCTGCGGCACATCGAGCGGGGTGGAGCCGATGCGCATGTAATTGATGTCGAGCCGCTTGCACAGATCGACAAGATCCTCGCGCTCGGAAATTGGCGGCAGGATGAGCACGCCGAGCGGGCGCTGCTTGCTCAGGAAAGAGGCGACATCGAGCAGCAAATCGGGCGAATCGCGGTTGACCGGGCGCACCGCGAGCGCGAGTTCGGTATCGCGGATGGCGGACAGCACGCCCTTCTGGAAATTCACGACGGTCTTGGCATTGGGGTTGTCGTGCAATAGCGCGATCATGAAGTTGCGCCGCAAAGCGAGCGCCCGCGCTTGCGGATTGGG
>DAIQNS010000001.1:22325-30228 GCA_036788315.1 Alteraurantiacibacter sp.
AACGGAAACTTTCTCGCGGGTCAACTCGCTCATCAGCGGAGAATTGTTGATGAAACGACTGACGGTCTTTTTCGAGACGCCCGCAAGCGATGCCACGTCGTTGATTGTCGGCGTGGAATGATTCGTCGATGAAGTCGGTTTACGAGCCATTACACAAACCCCCTTCCCCGTTTGCAGCGTGAAGCGCCGCGCCCGGCGATGTGGTGTCACTTTCTTGCGCAAAGCGCAAATTTTGCAAACAGATCACGAGTCCTTTTGACACCGGTAACAAAGTGAGTAGTCAGGGAAAAGCTCATAAGAGATTTGCCGGGTCGGGAGATAAAATTGTCCGTACAATCAAGACGTGCCCACCTCAAGATGCTGTCGAGTGCCGCTCTTGTCTCGCTTCTGCCCGCTTGCGGGCAGATTGTCGGCAAGACGCGCGTGACGCTGGCGCATACGCTGGACGAAAAGCATCCGGTGCATCTCGCCATGGCCCGTTTTCGCGATGAACTGATCGCGCTTTCGTCCGGCAGCATGGAAGTCGAAATCTTCCCCAACGGTCAATTGGGCACCGAGCGCGAGCTGGTCGAACTCGCGCAGATCGGGGCCATTTCGATGACAAAGGTCTCATCCTTGTCGCTGGAAAATTTCTCTCAAACGATGGGTGTCTATTCGCTGCCCTATCTGTTCGAGGATGAAGAACACCAGTACCGCGTGCTCGATGGAGAGATCGGGGAGGAGGTGCTTGCCTCGCTCGATGACGTGCTGCTCAAAGGTATGGGCTATTACGATGCAGGCGCGCGCAGTTTCTACATGGTCGATGGCCCCGTAAACACGCCCGACGACATCCGCGGCAAGACGGTGCGCGTTCTGTCAAGCGAAGCTCTGGTGAAAACCATCGAGACCTTTGGCGGAGCAGCCGCACCGATCGCCTTTGGCGAACTTTACGCCGCCTTGCAGCAAGGCGTGGTCGACGGCGCAGAGAACAACCCGCCCAGCCTGATCACCGCGCGCCATTACGAAGTTGCCAAATACTACTCGCTCGATGAGCATACCGCCGCGCCCGATGTCGTGGTGATGGGGCTGACAAAGTGGAATTCGCTGACCGAGCAGCAACGCGAGTGGACCCAGCAGGCGATGGATATCTCGGCCGAGTTTCAGCGCGAACTGTGGCAACAGGCCTCTGAGGAGGCGCTGATCGAGCTTGAAGCAATGGGAGTGACGATCACCAGGCCAGACAAGACGCCGTTTCGTGAAGCGGTCAAGGGCCTAAGGGCCAGCTACGAGGGCACCAGGATCGGCGATCTCGCGACCCGCATCGAAGCCATGGCAGGAGGGGTATAATGCGCAAGATCATTGAACGAGGGGTCGCTGCATTGCTGGCGATAATCTTTACCGCCACGGTGCTCACGGTGTGCTGGCAGGTGGTGGGGCGCTATGTCCTCTCGGCGCCCAGTTCGGCAACCGAGGAGATTGCGCGCTTCCTGCTGATCTGGCTCGGAATGCTGTCGATGGTCTATGCCTTCATTATGCGTATGCATGTGGGAGTGGACCTTATTTCAGCGCGCATATCGGAGAGCTCGCACAAAAATCTCTCGCGCCTGATCTGGCTGTGCTGCGCCGTTTTTGCGCTGTCAGTGCTTGTTTATGGTGGGGGTCGTCTGGTCAGTATCACCATGACGCTGGGCCAGTCATCGCCTTCGCTGGGGCTACCCATGTGGACAATCTACACGATTTTGCCGATCAGCGGGATCATCGTCGCCTTCTATGCCCTCGCCTATTTGCGCGAGGGTGCCTTGCAGGATGCCGAGAACCCCGAGGAGATGATCAATGACTAGCGGCCTGGTACTGGTTTTCGTCTTCTTCCTTCTGGTCGCGCTCAATGTGCCGATCGGCTTTGCCATCGGCCTCTCGACACTGGCCGCGCTCGTGACGATCATGCCTTTTGATCCCGCCACAACCACCATGGCGCAGCGAATGATTGCAGGGCTCGACAGTTTCACGCTACTCGCGATCCCGTTCTTCATCCTGAGCGGATATCTCATGGGGGCAGGCGGCGTTGCCACAAGGCTGATCAACGCGGCCAAGGGCCTGATCGGCGCCCTGCCTGGCGGCCTTGCGGTCGTGAACATTCTTTCGTGCATGATGTTCGGCGCGGTTTCGGGTTCAGCAGTCGCCGCGACATCGGCCATCGGCTCGTTCATGGTCCCGGCCATGAAGAAGGAAGGCTATGACGCCCCCTTTGCCGCATCGGTGACGACATCCGCATCAATCCTGGGTCTGCTGATTCCGCCGTCCAACGTCATGATCGTCTATGCGGTCGCGGCGGGCGGCGTTTTGATCGGCGCGCTGTTTCTCGCTGGCTACGGCCCCGGCATTGTCGCGGGTCTTGCGCTCATCATAACAGCCATGATCATTGCCAAACGTAACGGCTACCCGGTTTCGGACCGCCTGCCGATGCGCGAATCGGCGCGCATGGTGGTTGCCGCGCTGCCGAGCATTGCGATGCTGCTGGTCGTCGTGGGCGGGATCGTCGCGGGCTTCTTCACCGCCACCGAGGCGAGCGCCTTTGCCGTGGTCTATTCGCTGATCCTTGGGATTGCGGTGCATCGCGAAATGGCGTGGCGTGATCTTCCCGCGATCATCATCAAGTCGGCCGAGACGACAGGCATCGTCCTGTTCCTCATCGCGGTTTCGACCGGCATGGCATGGATGCTTGCCTATTCGGGCCTGCCCGGGGCAATTGCCTCGAGCCTGCTGACGATTGCCGAAAATCCGCTGCTCCTGCTGCTGGTCATCAACATCATCCTGCTGATCGTGGGCGCGTTCCTCGACATCACTCCGGCTATTCTGATCTTCACCCCGATCCTGCTGCCGGTGGCCGTGGCGCTTGGAATTTCGCCGGTGCACTTCGGGATGATCATGGTCTTCAACCTCTCCATCGGGCTGCTGACCCCGCCGGTTGGCACGGTGTTGTTCGTCGGCGCAGCGGTGAGCCAGACCAAAGTTGCTGCGATGATCAAACCGCTGATGCCGCTGTATCTGGCATTGCTTGTCGTTCTTGCTCTGACGACGGTCTTCCCGCCGCTGTCCGAAGCCTTGCCACGAGCCTTTGGCATGATGTGAGGCAAATCGATGTCAGGTGATGATGTCCGGTGATCTTTATTGATCACTTCCGATCAATTTCTTGCATCGGTTGAAAAGCAGGCTAATCTCCTCAAAAATATCAGAGAGGGATCTGCATGGAAGAGTTCGAACGCGAGCCGGTAGCACCGTCATCGCTCAAGCCGGGTCGTTATTTTGCAGCTTCCTACGCCGGGGAGCATGTCGCAGGCACAGAGTTTGTTATCGGCGCGCTGTTTGTATCCTGGGGCGTGGGAGCCGGTGAAGTCATTGCCGGCCTTCTTCTGGGCAATCTGCTTGCGGTGCTCAGCTGGGTTCTGATCTGCGCTCCTATCGCGACTGACACCAGGCTCACGCTTTACGCCTATCTGGAAAAGATCGCCGGACCCGGTTTCATCAAGGTCTACAGCGTCATCAACGGGATTCTCTTCTGCATCCTTGCAGGCGCGATGATCACCGTTTCAGCGAGCGCGGTGCGCATCCTGTTCGGTATCGCCCCGCAGGTCGAATGGTATCCCACCAGCCCGACCTTCGTACTTATCGCGCTTGGCGTGGGGGCGGTGGTGTCCTTTGCCGCGATGCGTGGTTTCGCCTTTGTGGCGCGCTTCTCCGAGGTCGCTGCTCCGTGGATGATCGCCATGTTCTTCATTGGCGCCGCGGCGCTGATGCCGATCATCCTCGCGGGCACGCCGTCGGTCAACACGATCAATTCCTATGGTGATTTCATCACTCTGGCCGAAACGAGCATCTGGATCGATTCAGGCTCGGAACTGGGTTTCTGGCATGTGGCGTTCTTTGCCTGGGGCGCCAATCTGGCGTTCCACGGCGGGCTTGGCGACATGTCAATCCTGCGCTTTGCACGCAAAACCTCTTACGCCTGGTACTCCTCGCTCGGCATGTTCATCGGCCATTTTGCCGCCTGGCTTGCAGCTGGCATCATGGGCGCAGGCGCTGCGATGATCCTGCAACAGCCGCTGACCGCGCTTGATGCGGGCGAAGTTGCCTTCCAGGCGCTTGGCGCGATGGGCATTCTCGCTGTCATCGTGGCCGGCTGGACGACATCGAACCCGACGATCTACCGTTCGGGCCTCGCGTTCCAGTCGCTCAACCCCAAGTGGTCCCGCGAGCGCGTGACCCTGGTGGTCGGCGTGATCACCACGGTCATCGCGTGCTTCCCCTTCGTGTTCACACAATTGCTGGGCTTCCTCGGCCTCATGGCGCTGGTCATGGCGCCGATTGGCGGCATCATCTTCTCGGAGCATTTCCTGTTCCGCAAGCTGGGCCTGCCGCGTTACTGGCATTCGGTGACGGGATCAGCGCTCAATGCGCCCGCGCTTTTCACCTGGATTGCCAGCGTGGGGGTTGCCGCCATTTTCGGCTATGGCCTGAACGTGGACATTTTCTTCCTCTTCGTCCCCGCCTGGCTTGCCGCGCTCATGCTTTATCCGCTGCTGGCCTCACTGTTGGGCGCAAAGGCTGTTGATACCGGCATACTTGCCGAAGCTGAGACGGTCGAAGCCAGCCGCAGCGTGGCCGAGCAGGAATATCTGCGCAATCCGCCTGCTATCCGAAGCGAAGGCGGCAGCGGCAATGGTTTGCTACTTGCCGGTGCTGCGCTGTCGCTGCTGGTGGCCGCAGGCATGGGCGTATGGGCCTTCATGTCGGGCGAGCTCGCGACGTTCCAGACGCTGCTCATCTGGCCATCGATCGCCTATTTCATATTCGCAATTTTGCTTGTCTTGAGAGAGAACACTCAGGCAAAATCCGGTTGAACGCGCAGCATGTTCATCGACAATTGCATTACGGAGAGTTGAAATATGAAGACCACCTATTTGGGAGCCGCGCTGGTCTCGTTGGTGACACTTGCCGCTTGCGAACTTCCCGCCAACAATGCTTCGCTTGAAAGCAGCAGCGCGGCTGCGAGCGCGCCGGTCGTGGTGGATCTGCGGCTGCGCGACAGCGCGGAGGAACCCTATCGCGCGGTGAACCAGGTTACGGTTCCTGCCAGCCATGAGATTGGCGATGGCATGTTCCCCTATGAAGGGATCGGCTGGGAAAACGGCCAGGTGGGTTATCGCCTCTACCTCGATGGCCGCCTCGTTGCCGATATCTTCGGCAAGCAGCAGCCTGCGCCTGTCCTCGCCCAGATCGGCCAATTGGGCAGTTATCATGAACTCGCCGCATGGGGCATGGATGTGCTCAAGGTCGGCCCCAGCCTGGGCCTTGGCGGGATCGGCATCATGCGCGGCGGCCAGCCTGCGCAATTTGGCAGTGTGCCGCAATTGTCCGCATCGATCCAGGAAAGCGGCGGCGATATGGGCCGTTTCACAATCACTGCAGGCGGCATCAGCTCACCTGCAAACGGCACCGGCGGTTTTGTCGCGAATTATTCACTGGCTGCAGATAGCCCGATGAGCCACGTCAGCGTGCAAGCCGATGGTGGACTGCCGCTGGCCTCAGGTGTTGTCATGCATGACGGCGCGGAGTTCTGGCAATCAGGCGCAGCCGCTGGCACCAACTGGCGCTACATCGCAACGTATGGCGACACGCAGAGCGAGAACAAGGACGGCCTTGGCATGGCCCTGTTCTATCGCGCGGATCAGGCGCGCTACGGCGGCCTTGCCAACCAGACACATTACGTCGCCTTTGGCGGGCCACAGTTTGAATATGGCTTTCTGGCCGCATGGGAACGCGATAGCTCGGGTGTAACCGATCGCGACAGTTTCGATGCCCTCCTGCAAGCCGAACTTTCACGCATCGAAGGTAGCTCCAAATGAAAACCCGTTTGCTCTTCAGCCTGCTCGCATCAAGCCTGATGGCCGTGCCCGCTTTCAACGCGGCACACGGCGAAGCGGCTCAGCCTGCTTCCGAGGCAGTGGTCTCGGAAGCCGAAATGGCCCGCGCGGCGCGGCCAAATGTCCTTTTCATCCTGTTCGACGACATGGGTTACGGACAATTGGGCGTTACCGGGCATCTCATCATCAAGACGCCCAATATCGACAAGCTGGCGCGCGAAGGCATGCTGTTTTCGAGCGGCTATGCCGGAAGCACGGTCTGCTCACCCTCGCGCATCTCGCTGATGACCGGGCGCGATACCTCGCGCATGAGAAGTGCGGCCAATGACATCTCGCTGCAAGCCGGAGACAGAACCCTTGCCCATTTGCTCAGCGAGGCGGGCTATTCGACCGGCCTTTTCGGCAAATTCGGGATCGGCACAAAATTCGGTGAAACCGACCCCATGGCAATGGGCTTCCAGGAATGGACTGGCCTGTTGCACAATATCGAAGCGCATCGCCAGTTTCCCATGTTCATGTTCAAGAACAATGTGATGATCCCTGTATCGGGCAACCGGGCGGGCGCGCGCGAAGCCTATGCGCAGCGTCTGTTCACCGATGCGGCATTGCAATTCCTCGACACGCAGGACGGCAAGCAACCGTTTTTCGCTTTCGTAAGCTACACCTCGCCGCATTCCGAAATGGCTGCGCCTGAGGAATTTGTTGCGCCCTATCGCGGCAAGTTCCCCGAAACGCCTTACAACGGCCTCGAAGGGCCAACTCCCGCCAGCCAGTTCCCGGATTATTATCCGCTCCCCATCGACCAGCCCAATGCCGTGCAGGCAGGCATGGTCGCTGCGCTTGATGCTTATGTCGGAGAGCTTGTCGCCAAGTTGGAAGAGCTTGGCCTTGCCGAGAATACGCTGATTTTCGTGACCTCGGACAATGGTCCTCATTTCGAGGGCGGTGGTGATCCTGTTGGAATTTCTGCGGCAGGACCGTTCCGGGGCGGCAAGCGCGACCTCACCGAGGGCGGCATCCGGATGCCCTTTATCGCGCACTGGCCGGCGGTAATCGAAGCGGGTCGTGTGGAAGATGAGCCGGTGATGTTTGCCGATATCATGCCCACGCTCGGCGTTCTGGCCGGACGCCCTGGCGCAGCCGAGGCAACCGGCGCGAATGGTGTCTCGCTTGCGCAATTGCTAATCAGCAAGGACGCTCAATTGCCTGAACGCATGCTCTACTGGGCATTTGCGCCGCAATTGGGCGATCCCAATTCCAATGTCATCGGGGACACCGAACAAGCGGGCCGCATCGGTGACTGGAAAGCTTTGCGGGCAAAGGCGGGAGCGCCAGTGGCGCTGTACAATCTGGCCAATGATCCGGGCGAGACGACCGATCTGGCGAGCCAGTATCCGCGCGTCGCAGCCGATTTTGCTGCGCGCTTCGATGCCGAACTGGAAGAGGCTGCCCGCTACCGATAAACGGGCAAGCCCCCGCTCCGTCAGGCCAGATCGGCCTGACGGATGTGGTCCATATCGTCGAACTCCTGATTTTCGCCGCCCATCGACCAGATGAAGCTATACGATCCGCTGCCCACGCCCGAATGCATCGACCATGAGGGCGAGAGTGCGGTTTCCTCGTTGCTGAGCGGGAGCGCCTTGAGCTCATCGGGCAGGCCCATGAGATGGAACACGCGCGCATCCTCGGCGAGATCGAAGTAGAAGTAGAATTCCGAGCGGCGATCATGCGTGTGCGGCGGAAAAGTGTTCCAGACGCTGCCTTGCGCGATACAGGTGAAGCCCATCACCAGCTGGCAGGTTTCCACGATGCCCGGGCGGATCGGCTGGGGCTACGCCGCGATCGCGATAGGTTCCGGTGTGTTCTTCCTCATCCCCGCGATCAGGTTTCACAACGAGCGGACTATCCCGAACGCGCGCAGGCTCTTCTTCGCCTCTATTATTTATTTACCTGTATTGCTGCTGGCGATGGTCGCGGACGCGATGGTCACATCGTTCGTGCTG
>DAIQNS010000002.1:0-29663 GCA_036788315.1 Alteraurantiacibacter sp.
TCGATGGTCCAGCGTTCTTCGTCCACGGCAGAGGATTTGAAGCAGGCGCGGCCCAGATTGCCGGTCACAAGCCGCATTCCGCCATCGGGCTGAAACGGCGCGTGGGCCGGGCGCAACATCGCCTCGTCGCCGCTTCCCCCCACATCGCGCCAGGCCAGCGCATCGCCGTCGAGCCAGGGCTCACGGCCATATTCGCGCATTCTGCCCTGCGCCACGGTGAGCACATCGCCATGGGCAAGGCCCGCGCCGAGCAATTCGCTGATCACATAGCCCATGCCGCCAGCATCGTGGAAATGGTTCACATCGCCCGCGCCATTGGGATAGACGCGCGCCAGCAAGGGGACTACCGAGGACAATTCGGAAAGATCGTCCCAATCGATGATCACGCCCGCCGCGCGTGCGAATGCGGGGATATGGATCGCATGATTGGTCGAACCGCCCGTTGCCAGCAAGCCGACAGCCGCGTTCACGATGGCTTTTTCGTCGACGCATTTGCCCAAGGGGCGATAATCATTGCCGCCCTGCGCGATCTGGGCAAGCTGGTGAACGGCTTCGCGGTCCAGGGCTTGCCGCAGCTTCGTGCCGGGCTGGATGAAGGCAGCTCCGGGCACGTGGAGGCCCATCATCTCCATCATCATCTGATTGGAATTGGCAGTGCCGTAAAAGGTGCATGTGCCCGGCGAGTGGTACGAGCCAAGTTCGCTGTCGAGCAGTTCCTGGCGGCCCACCTTGCCCTCGGCATAAAGCTGGCGGGTGCGCTGCTTTTCCTTGTTGGAAATGCCCGTGGGCATCGGGCCCGAGGGCACGAATACCGCAGGCAAATGACCAAAGCGCAAGGCGCCCATCAACAAGCCCGGCACGATCTTGTCGCAAATACCCAGCAACAGCGCGCCATCGTACATGGCATGGCTCAGCCCCACGATGGTCGATTGCGCAATGACATCGCGGCTGAACAGCGACAGTTCCATCCCGGCCTCGCCCTGCGTCACCCCGTCGCACATGGCCGGAGTGCCGCCCGCAACCTGCGCGGTGGCGCCGACTTCGCGGGCAAAGATCTTGAGCCGCTCGGGGTAGCGGCCATATGGCTGATGCGCGCTCAGCATGTCGTTATAGCTGGTGATGATGCCGAAGTTGAGCCCGGCATTGCTTTTGAGCGCTTCCTGATCTTCCAGCGCCCCGGCATAGGCATGCGCAAGATTGGAGCAGGACACCTGCGTGCGGTCACCCTGCTTTTCCCCCTCGCGCGCGATCAGATCGAGATAAGCGCCGCGCGAAGGCTTCGACTTTTCGATGATGCGCTGCGTCACCCGCTCCAGCGTCGGATTAAGGCTATTCATGCCAGGTTACTCCATCTCTCTCTGCCAGCGCGATGGCCGCGTTCGGGCCCCAGCTGCCGGCATTATATGTCTTTGGGGTAATACCCTCTTTCTTCCAGGTAGCGCGGATCGCGTCGATCCAGTTCCACTGTGCTTCGACTTCGTCGCGCCGGACAAACAGGGTCTGATCGCCGCACACCAGATCGAGCAGCAGCCGCTCGTAGGCGATCCTGCGGTGTTTGCCGGTGAAGGCATCGGGCAGCGCAATGTTGAGCGGCACCTCGCGCAAGGTCATGCCGTGTTCTTCGATGCCGGGTACCTTGGTCATCAGCGACAAGGTGATGTTCTCTTCGGGCTGAATGCCGATCACCAGCTTGTTGGGCACCACTTTGGCGCCCGGGAAAATCGAATGCGGGATGCACCGGAAATGCACCACGATCTCGGTCACGCGGCGTTGCAGGCGCTTGCCCGTGCGCATGAAGAACGGCACACCTTTCCAGCGCCAGTTATCGACATGCGCCTTGAGCGCCACGAAAGTCTCGGTGGTGCTTTCGCGGCCGAGTTCCTCGTCATAGCCCGGCACAATCGCGCCGTCTGCCGCGCCGCCGCGATATTGGCCGGTGACCGTTTCCTGCGCCGAAATCGCGCGTAGCGAGCGCAGCACCTTGACCTTCTCGTCGCGCACTGCCGTGGGATTGAAATCGGTCGGCGGCTCCATCGCGAACAGGGCGAGCAACTGGAGCATGTGGTTCTGCACCATATCGCGCAATGCGCCCGCATCGTCGTAGAAGTCGACCCGGCTTTCCAGCCCGACCGTTTCCGCCACGGTAATCTCGACATGCTGGATGTGCTGGGCGTTCCACAAGGGTTCGAACAGGATATTGGCAAAGCGCAGCGCAATGAGGTTCTGCACCGTTTCCTTGCCCAGATAATGGTCGATGCGGAAAATCCGCTCCTCGGCGAAGGCGGAGGCGACGGCATCGTTGATCGCGCAGGAGCTGGCGAAATCGGTGCCGAGCGGCTTCTCGAGGCAGATGCACGAGTTTTCCCCGGCAAGGCCGTTTCGCGCCAGCCCCTCGATCGTGGGCTTGAACAGGCTGGGCGCGGTCGAGAGAAAGATCGCCACCTGCCTGTCCTTGCCGACCTTTTCGGCAAGCTCGACATAGCCTTCCGGTGTCGTCACATCGAGCGCCTGATAGGTCAGCCGATTGAGGAAATCCGCCAGTCCGCCGCGGCGATGGGCCGGGAGATGCTTCTCGAGCGCAGCGCGGGCGAAGTTGCGGAATTCGTGCACTTCCATAGGCGAGCGGGCCGTGCCGATGATGCGCAAATCGGGATCGAGCAGATCATCGGCATCGAGTGCGCACAGCGAAGGCAGCAACATGCGCTGCGAAAGATCGCCGGTCGCGCCGAAAAGAATAAGCGTATCCGCCTTGCCAATCATCAAAATGTGCCCTGTGCCAGAGTTATCCGCAACGGGGATGGCCCATGAACAGGGGTCAATGCAAGCTTATGTGAACGCTCACATTCGGCTTGTCCGCCGTAATTCTGCCTGATGTTGCATCGCAGCATCCTTGAGGGTCTACAACCTCGTGGCTGAGCTTTCCAGTGCCCTTCGGCAAATTTCTGCCGAGCCGGCCTTTGGCCAAGCGCGGCGGGCAGGATCAGGGCTAAGCAGTGATTTCGCGCGCGCGAACTTCCGACTTGTCAAAGCGCGATGCGCCAAAGACGGTGAGGAAGCTGACATCGGCAGCATCGCGGCCCACGCCGATTTTAACGGTCTTGGCCGGGTCGGCCATGCGGGTCGGGTCGACTAGGTGCCACGCGCCGCCGCCTTCGATCTCAGGATCGGCGAGGAAAACTTCCGCCACTGCATGGAAGTCCTGCGGGGATACGCCTGGGGCATAGCAGCTCACATAACGCGCGGGGATCGCTGCTGCCCGCGCGAAGCTGATCAGGACATGGGCAAAATCGCGGCAGATCCCGCGCTGCTCCTGAAAACTGTCGATTGCGGTCGTGCCCGAGTGCGAGGAACCTGGCTCGTAGCGGAAATTCTCGAAAATCCAGCTTTGCATCTCGGCCACTTTAGCGCCGCCTTCCAGCTGGCCGAAAGTCTCGCTGACAAAGCTCTGGAAGCTTTCGCCCCGGCAGTAGCGCGAATCGAACAGATACTCGGTCGCCTCGCCGGGCAGGTCGCGCGGGTCGATGCGGGCGAGCGTACCGAGGTCGGCCAGAATCCTGTGCGGCTCGATTTCCGCTTCGTAATCGACCGTGTAATCGCCCTCGGCACGCACCCAGATACGCTCACCGATGCTGTGCTGCGAGGGTACGCGCGCAAAGGGAAACCCTTGCGTAAGCTGCGTGCTGCTTGAAATCAGGCGCTGCTCGGGGATTGCAGCGGCTTCGAACTGAAGCAGCAGATCGGTCGGTTGTTCGAGATGGAAGGCCAGCTTGGCAGTGATCGCAATGGTCATGCTGGAGCAAGTGCGGACGCGCGCAAGCTTTCGCAAGGCCACCGCCGAAATATTCTCACTCAGGCTGCTCGCGCCCCCAGAGCTTCACCTATATCACAGAAATCGCGGCGGATAGTGCGCAAGGTCGCGGCATCAAACTTTGCCATGCAGCGCGCGAGCGTGCCATGCGCCGTTCCGATCAGCGAGGCAAACACATCGGCCAGCGGGTGCTCCTGCGACAGACTTGTGCGCAAGGCGGCGAGCGCATCGGCGGCGCGGGCCAGGAACCGGCGCGCGCTGACCATGTCGCCGCGCTCGCCATGGCGCAGCGCCGCGCCAAGCGCATTGTCCAGTGCCTCGAAGCAAAGCTGCGCAAGGCCGCGCGCATCCGAGCCCTTGGCCGCTGCATCAAGCGCGACCTTGCGATAGGCATGCGCCGCTTTTGTCGCTGCATTAGCCACGGCTGTTGTTCCAGATTTCGATCTGGCTTTGCAGGAAGCTCAAGGTCGATTGCGAGGAGGTGACAAGTCGCTCGCTGCGCGTCAATTGCGTGACCAGCTGGGCGCGCAAGGCGTCCTGCGCCTGCGTGATCTCTTCCAGCTGCTCGGTGATGCGCGTGGCCTGTGCGGTGTAGCGCTGAACCGAACCTGCCAGCGTTCCCGGGTCGCTGCGGGACGAGGTTGCGCGGGCAAGCTTGTCCATCGTGCCGTAGACGCCGAACAGCCCGGTGGTGAACATCGCCGCTGCGCCCTCGGGCGAGGCGGCAAGCGTTTGCGTCAGGCGATCGTTGTCAAGCGAGAAGGTGCCATCGCGGTTGGTCTTGAGGCCGAGGTCAGCCAGCGTCGAAGGCGCATTGCTGGTCGCGCCGGGCATGATCACTTGGCTTGCCAGCTGCGCCAGATCGCGCTTCAGCCGCCGCGCGCCCGCATCGCTGCCGAGCGAGCCGTTGAGCGGATCGGCATTCTCCTGCACCAGTCGTGCAACATCGTTGAGCGCATCGACGAAATCGCGCATGACCGTGCTGATCGAAGCGGTGGGACTGCCGAAGCTGATGGTTGTCGGCGTACCCTGGTTGGTCCCGGTCAGCGTCAGCGTAAGGCCGCCCGGAAGGCTGGAGAGGACATTGCTCGGCGAGGTCAATTGCACCGTATCAAGCGCGTAAAGCGCATCGACGGCGGTTTCGCGCAATTGCCCGCTGTCGGTTGCCGGTGACCAATTGAGATAGTCGATATTGCCCTGCGCGGCACTACCGCCAGAGGCGCTTGCCCCCGTCCCCGAAAGCGCAAAGCCATTGGCCGCGCCGTCTGCGCCTTTGATCACCAGTTGCGCGCCATTGGTACCGTTGGCGACATAGGCGGTCAGCCCCTGGCCCGCGCCGTTGATCTTTGTCGCCACATCGGCAAGCGTGTCGGTGGCGGAAATCTCGATCGCGAGCGGATCGCGCGCGGTATCGGCGGCGAAACTTGCGCCTGAAACCGTGCCGAAAGTGACTGTCAGCGTGCCTTCGCCAGCGAGATTGCTGGCCGATGCATAAGCGGGGCTGACCAGCGTCTGCGAAGCGGCGAGCTGCTGCACTTCGAGCGAATAGCTGCCTCGCGGCGCGGCGCCTCTGATCACACCGGGGATCGCCACGCTGGTATTGCCGATCGAGGCGGTCGAGGCCAGATCGCCATTGCGAATGCGGTCGCCCAGCGCGTCCGCCAGATCGGTGAGCGAGCTGCGCAGTGTCGAGGCAGCCGAAATGCGCCTTTCCAGCAATTCGCCGCGATCTTCGAGCCGCGCGATTTTCTGCGCGAAGCGGGCATTGGCAAGGTCGCGCGCGAGCTGCGCCATGTCGACGCCGCTGCCCGCACCAAGCGCGCCGATAATCGAGGAGGTGGAGTTTTCCATCGTAGTCTAGGACGGCTTCCCGGGCTTGCTCTTAAGCGCGCCGCTGGCATCGAAATGCAGTTCGGGCGGCGGCGCAATTGAGGGACGCGGGCGTTTCTCGCCGCGCTTAAGTGAGAGGACGAAGGAAAGCACGCTGGCAATGCTGGCGTAAAGCTCGGCGCGGATCACCTGATTTTCGCGCGTGGTGAAATAGACAGAGCGGGCAAGCGCGGGATATTCGAGCACCGGAATTTTCATTTCGCGCGCCAATTCGCGCATAGCCAGCGCCTTTTCCCCGCGCCCCTTGATCAGCACAACAGGGGCATCGGCTAGCGTAGGATCGTATGTCATCGCCACTGCGAAATGCGTCGGGTTGGTGAGCACGAACTGGGCTTTCTGCATCGCCTTGTTGATCCCGCCCATGGCGATCTGGCGTTGGCGCGTGCGGATTGCCATGCGCTTCTCGGGCGAGCCTTCCTGCTCCTTGTTTTCATCGCGCATGTCCTGATGCGACATTTTGAGGCGCTTGTTCTGGCGCAGGAACTGGATGGGCCAGTCGATCATGGCAATCACCCCCAGCCCCAGTGCCATCAGCGCCATCAACTCGATCACCGTGACCCAGGCCGCGCCCAACTGTCCTTCCAGATCGCCGCGCCCCAGCGTGATCACATCCCTGAAAGCGTCGATACCCCACCAGATCGCCACACCGCCAAGGAGCACGATCTTGAGCACGCTTTTGCCCAGTTCGATCAGACCTTGCGGGCCCAGAATGCGGCCAAAACCCTTGATCGGGTCGAGGCGCGAGCCTTTGATCTCGAGGTTCTTCATGACGAATTTGCCTTCGCCAAACCAAAGCTGCGAGGCGACCGTGAGCACCATTACAAGAAGGCCCAGCGTTGCAATCGGGATGATCATGCCGCTGACCGCCTCGAGCATGGCCGCACCCGGATCGAAATGCGTAATCGAGTCACGGCCGAAGCTGAGCCCACGCCGAGCGACTTCATTCCGTCCATCAGCCAGCCGCCCAGCACATAGAGCCAGGCGGTGCCCGCAAGGATTGCCACTGCAGTCCCCACTTCCTTCGAGCGGAGCACATCGCCCTTCTTGGCGGCGTCCGCTTTGCGCTTGGGCGTTGGATCAAACTGCTTCTCGCCGCTTTCCTCGCTCATGAGCGCACCACTGCGCCGGCATGGCTGATCATGGCTTCCGAGAGCGTGACGAATTGCTCCGAAGTGAAAGGCGCAGCAGCAATCAGAGCCGCGATGCCGCCAAGCACGCCCGCGGGCAGACCAAGCGCAAACAGGTTAAGCGAGGGAGCTGAGCGGCTCAGCACCCCGGTCACCACCTGCACCAGAAAAAGGACCAACATGATCGGGAGCGCAATGGCAACCGCGGTAGTGAACATCTCGGCGGCAAAGCCTGCGACCTGCGCCGCACGCTCGCCGTCACCCAGCCAGTTGGTCCCCGGCGGAAAGATAAGATAGCTCTCGATCACCAGCCGCAGCCACAAGAGATGCCCGCCGATTGCCAGAAAGGTGAGCGTGAGCACGATGGTGAAATATTGCCCCAGCGCGCCCGATTGCGCGCCGGTATTGGGATCGACTGCGGTGGCGATTGCCATCCCCATGCCGCCCGCGATCTGTTCGGCGGCGATTACCGGGGCGGCAAAGCTCAATTGCAGGACAAATCCCAGAGCCATGCCGATGACCACTTCGCCCAGCAGTGCAACGAGCGTTGCAAAGCTGAACTTGTCGCCGGGCACTTCGACCGGCACCCAGATCATGATGAACACGCCAAGCGCGCCGGCCATGATGATGCGCACTTCCACCGGAATGGTGCGTGCGCCAAAGATCGGCGCGGCGAGCAGGGCAGCGCCCACGCGCGTCATGAGGAACATCAGCGTCCACAGATCGGCCTCCAGCTCGCCAAGGCCAAGGATCGGTCCGTTCACTTCGCTGGCCCTGTCATCGGCTGATCCCGGCAATCTGATCGAAGATGTCGCGCGCGAAATCGCTGAGCAGGCCCATCATGCCCGCTCCGAACAGCACCAGCACCAGCGCAATCACCGCCAGCTTGGGCACGAACGTCAGCGTCTGTTCGTTTACCGAGGTCGCAGCCTGAATGATCCCGACCAGCAGGCCCACCGCAAGCGCGGACAGAAGGACCGGAGCCGAAACCAGCGCCGTGATCCACAGCGCCCGGTCAGCGAGCGCGAGCAATTCCATCGAAGCATCGCCCATCGCGTGTCTACCCGAAGCTCATCGCGAGCGAGCCCATCAGGAGCACCCACCCATCAACCAGCACGAACAAGAGGAGTTTGAAAGGCAGCGAGATGATCGTTGGCGAAAGCATCATCATGCCCAGCGACATAAGCACGCTCGCGACCACCAGATCGATCACCAGAAACGGCAGGAACAGCATGAAGCCGATCTGGAACGCGGTCTTGAGCTCGCTCGTCACGAAAGCGGGCAGCAGGATCGAGAAAGGCACATCGTCGGCGTTTTGGAAATCGGGCGCATTCGCAATATCGGCGAACATCATGAGATCGGTTTCGCGCGTCTGGCGCATCATGAAGGTGTGAAATTCGCCGCCCGCTTGGGCAATTGCCTCGGTCGCCTCGATTTCGCCAGCGGCATAGGGTTCGATCGCCACCGTGTTCACCGCGTTCAAGGTGGGAGCCATGATGAACAGAGTGAGAAACAGCGACAGGCCGATCAGCACCTGATTGGGCGGCGATTGCTGCAGGCCAAGCGCCTGCCGCAATATCGCCAGCACGATGATGATGCGGGTAAAGCTCGTCATCATCAGCAATAGGGCGGGCAGGACCGTGAGGAGGCCCATGACCAGGAGAATCTGCAAGCTCAATGCCATGGGCGCGCCATCACCGCCGGGCGCTTCACCCAGCGCCCTGTCGAGCGCGGCAGAAACGGCATCCTGCGCCATCGCAGGCTCGGCCATGCCCAGCAGCAAGAAGCAGGGCAGCAGCAATTTTAGGGCCAATTTAACCATCATTGGTCTCGCTTGAAAGGAGTTTGGCTTTCGGCATTTCGGCCTCGGCAAGGCGCACAAGCCCATTGCGCGAAGCGCCGACGAGGATTTCGCGCCCACGAAATTCGATGACCGCAAGGCGCATTCCAGGCGCAAGCATGGTCGTCTCGACAAGCTTTGCCGCGCGTTCGCGTTCGGGATTGGTGAGCCGGGTGTTAAGCTTGCGGGTTAACCACAAGCTGCCCCAGATCAGCCCTGCCAGGAGCGGGAGAAGCAGCGCCAGTTTGATCAGATACCAGGTCATGCCGCAGCCTCTTCGCGCGCATCACCGGAAACCATTTCCACGATCCGCAAGGCAAACTTGCCATCTTGCGCAACCACTTCGCCGCGGGCGATCAGCTTGCCGTTGACGAAGACTTCGAGCAGTTCGTCGGTCAGCCGGTCGAGCGGCACAATCGAATCCGCCCCAAGCGCCAGCACTTTGCGCAGCGGCAGATTGGCGCGGCCCAGCTCGACCGAAAGGCTGACATCGATGTTGCGCAGCATATCGAGGCCAAGATTGAAATTGCCGCTGGTATTGGCGGTCTCGGGAATCATTGGGCTGGTCCTTTTGCAGAGGAAATTCGGGTAAGCTTGAGAGCGATGCGATCATCCATCGTGCCGATCGTGCCGCGCGCCAACTCGTTGCCGGCCGCCAGCAAGGGCACTTCGCGGCGCAGACTGAGCGGCAGCATCGCGCCTTTCGTCAGCGCGGAAACCTGCGATACAGGAAGGCGCATTTCGGCGAGCACAGCGCGCAGGGGCAGCGGAATTTCGCTGAATGGTTCGTCATGCGGGCCGGCAGGCGCGCGGGTCATCCCGTCGGCGGCATCGGACCGGTCGAGCACAGCAAGCAGCGCGGAAAAACCTGTGGCAAGCCCCATGAGGCCGATCTGCCAGCTAGCGCCGCCTTCTTCGGCAATCGACAGCGTGACGCAAAGCGTCTCGGCCTTGCAGCCAAACGGGGCGAGCCGTTCCAGATTGGTTCCACGCCGGACAATCTGGGCAGCATCGCCAGCGCCCGAGAGCGCGCCAAGGCCAGTGGCCAGCGAAGCCCCAAGGCGGTTGAGCGTGATATCGGCAGAGAATGGCAATTCGCCAGCCTCGACCTCTGCGCCCTGGCCCGCATTATCGAACACAGCGCCATTGCCGCCAAACGCGCGGTCGCACATGGCGAGCGCATCCTGCCGAGAGAGGCTGATGATCATGCACGAAAGCGCAGGCAGACCGGCTATCATGAAATGCGCAGCGGGCGATTTGTACTGCCCGAAGGCAAGGCGCGCTTCGGCCTGTTCGGCCTTCGCACAGGTAATCGTCAGCTTCGCGCCGCCGAGCAAGGCCGAGAGCGGATCGCGCAGCACCTTGCCGAGCGCCGCGCCGAATTCGCGCGCGCTCTCGCACAGATCAGGCGCTGCCTCGCGCGGCTTGATCAGCTCCTCGGCGTGCCGCGCGAGCGGCCGCTGGGCAACAATGTCAGGGGTCGGCTTCACTGGACCAAAAACTCGCGGAAATGTACCTCGTCGACGCCGCCGAAGCCTTCCTTGTCGGTCAGCTCCTCGTTGAGCGCCTTGGTCAGCCGCTCTTGCAGCCGGGCGCGCCCGTCGGGCGTATAGACATCGTCCTCGGGCGTGTTTGCGAGCTCGACCAGAACGCGGCTGCGCAGCGCGAGATCGTGCTTCTCCATCCAGCGCACCACGCGGCCATCATACTGTGTCGAGGCAGCGATGCTGAGCTGGATGAGCGCCGGTGAATCGAGCAGATTGGACGTGAAGCTGTCGTCGAACTGATAATAGCTGGTGCGATAATCGCTGCCGCCCTCACCGGAAATTTCCTCGGGCGCATCGCCCTTGGTCGCGGGCGCATAGGGATCTTCTTCTCCCTTACGCACCTTCTTGGGCACGTCAGGCTGGTGCGCAGCGGCCTCGCCGCCGAACAGGCCCATGGCAAACGCACCGTATGCGCCGCCGCCCGCTGCGGCGAGCATGGCGACAAACAGAAGGATAATCTTGACCAGTCCGCCCTTCTTCTTCTCGGGCGCGTTGTCACTGTCGTCTTTTTTCTTGGACATGGCGAATGTCTCCGGTGATTGGCTTAGATGTAAAGGCCGCTGGCAGCGCGCCGCGAGCCGTCTGAAGGAGCGTTGGCGGTGCCGGGATTGGCGGCGGGAGTTTCATCGCGCACGCTGCCGGATTGCGCTTGCGAGCGATCCTGGCCGTTGCTGCCGTTCTGCTGCAATTGGGCCTGAGACTGGCTGTGCGCGTGGTTGTGTGAGGAAGAGTGGTTGTGCGATTGCGTTTGCGATTGGCCGGTTGAAGCTTGCTGGCCTGAGGCGTCGCTGCGGCCCTGCGCTGGCTCGGTGCGGATTGGCTCGCCTGCCAGAGCAGCGCGTTCTGCAAGCGCGGTGCGCGCGGTGGCGGCGAATTCCGGGTCAGCATTGGTCATCGACACCGACAGACCGCCAAGCCCGGTTTCAAAGCGCAGTGTAACAGATCCGAAGTCGCTATTGGCAACAGACAGGCGGGCCGATCCGGGCTGCGCGCTTTCACGCGCCTGCACCAGGCGTTCGACGAGCGCCTCGATAGCTTGCGGCGCGGGAGCGGAAGCTGTCGGCACGGCAGGGGCAGGCGCCGTGGCGGCGACAGGAGCGGGCGCGGCAAAAAGCCCAGGCAAAGGCGCGTTGCCAGCCGATTGCGCTGTCACTGCCTGGCTTGATACCGCGACAGTCTTTGCGCCTTTCTCGCTTTTCTCGCCCCTCTCGGGCCTTGTGCTCTTGTCCGCGCGCTCGGCGGCGGAGCCCGGAATGCCCAGCGGCGCTAAAGAGGCGGTTTTGGCGGCGATCACGGGCTCGTCAGGCTGTGCGGGCGCAGGCTTGGAGGCGGCGTTGAGCGCGTCTCCGAGCGGCGCCAATTTGCTTGCACCTTCAGGTTGCGTGGCGGTTTGACCAGACTTCACGGGCAAAGCTGCGGTTGCTGCAAGCGTTACTGCTGCCGCCAGCGCTTGCTGCGCCAGCGCTTGCTGCGCAGGCAGGTTCTGCCCCGCTTGCGGGGCTGCAGGGGCGGGCTGCGCTGAAGGCGATGATGGGGCCGATTGGACCGACTGCGTGGTTGCGGAGGGTGCGGCCGGGCTCTCGGCCTGCGGCTTGCGTACGGGCATTGCGGAAGATCCCGGGGCGCGGGCAATTGCCATATGAAAATCGTTCGGGCGCATGAGCGCTTCCGGCGCAGCTTTGGCGTTCGGCTTCGCGCCATCCTGCGCTCCCGCTTTGGGCGCCGGATCCGCTGCGGGATCGGCAGCGGGCAACTGCGCGCCAGCCTGTCTGATGGTCTGCGCAAGTTCGCGATGGCTTTCTGTGGCAATGACAGGTGAAAATTGGCCGCTGGCATCGGGCAGGGCCTTTGCCGTGGCGCGAGCTTCGGGCTGCACGGGTGCGGTGCCGGGTGCGCTTGCGGCCTTCGCGGGGCTTGCTGCGGTGAGCTGCAAACTGGTGGTAGGCGTGATTGGCACGGAAAGGCCGGGAACCGCGTGATGGCCCGGCATTTTCGCTTCGTTTGCCAGCATCGCATCAACCGGCAAGGTTTTGCCGCTCTCCGGCAAGAGGATGCCACCTTCGGGCAAGAGCTTGCCGTCCGTCAAAAGGGCGAAAGCTTCGGGCGTAGCGCCGGATTGGTTGGTCACCGCGCTCGCAAGCTCGCCATCGGGCTCCTGCCGGGAAAGCATGATCGCGGAAAAATCCAACGCTTTTTCAGAGGTTTCCTCGGCGCTTCGGGGGGCAGCGCCATCGGCCACGCGCGGCGCTTTGCCGCTCAATGCCTGCAAGATGGACTGTTCGATCATGCCTCGTGCCTTTCCTGCCGGCGAGCGGCGTCTGCCTGTCCCGAGCTGCTATTCAAATTGCGTGCCAATCCGGGACTCGCGGTCATTTCGGGGCGTCGGGCGAGGCGTTCTGCATCGGCCAGCTTTTCGCGCACGAGATCGCGCTCGCGGCTGCGCTTGCTCAAAGTGGTCTGCGCGGTGTCGGCAACCTGGCGCGCGGCCTGCGAAGAGCGGCGGGCATCGGCGCGCAAAGCCTCGAGTGCATTTGAGAAAGCAAAGCCATCGCGCAAATCCGCGCCGCTGGCCGAGCCGCCATTGTTCCGGGCAAGGGCGGCGCTGCGCCGTTCGACTTCCTCGGCGCGCGCCAATTGGCCAAGCGCGCTCGCGGTGTCGCGCATCGCCTGTACCCGGGCGATCTCACGCAGCCGCTGGAGACGCGACAAACGGCGCATATGCGCGGGATCGGGCTTGCTCACACCAGAACCTGCGCCAAATCAGCAATCGATTGCGGCAAGCTCACGCGCTCGCCCGCTTCCTGCGCCAGAAAAGCCATCACGGCAGGATGCATGGCAATCGCCTGGTCGAGCGCGGGATCGGTTCCCTCGCGATACGCGCCCATCAGGACAAGATCGCGGTTGGCGCCGTAATCGGCCACCAGCTTGCGCAGCATGCGCGCGGCGCGCTGATGCTCTGGCGATGTCACATCGACCATTACCCGGCTCAGGGAGGCGGGTACGTCAATCGCGGGGTAATGCCCCTGCTGCGCCAGATCGCGCGAAAGCACGATATGCCCGTCAAGGATCGCGCGCGCTGTATCGACAACCGGATCATTATGATCATCGCCGTCGGCAAGCACAGTATAAATTCCGGTGATCGCGCCGCCGGTGGCAGCGGAATTGCCCGCGCGTTCCACCAGCTTGGTAATGGTGGCGAGCGCGGAAGGCGGATAGCCGCGCGCCGCGCCCGGCTCGCCCAGCAACAGCGCAATCTCGCGCGCGGCGTGAGCGATGCGCGTCAGGCTGTCCATGATCAGCACGGTGCGTTTGCCCTGGCTGCGGAAATATTCGGCGAGCGCGGTGGCAAATTGGGCCGCGCGCAGGCGCAGATTGGCGGCATGATCGGCGGGAACGGCCACAATCACCATCCGCCGACGCATTGGCCCTGTCATGTGCCTTGAAACAAAGTCGGAGACCTCGCGCGCACGCTCCCCGATAAGCGCGATGATCGCGATATCGGCTTCGCAGCCGTGGGTAATCATATCGATCAGGACCGATTTTCCGACCCCCGAGCCAGCGACGATGCCGACCCGCTGGCCTACGCCCATGGTGGCAACGGCATTGATCGCGCGCACGCCGCTATCGAAGCTTTCCGCAACGCTGGCGCGTTCAAGCGCATTGTCACGGCGTCCGGCGAGCGGCCAGCGCGCGGCAGCGCGGATCGGGCTGCCGCCATCAATCGGCGCGCCGGTCGCATCGACCGCGCGGCCCAGAAACGCATCGCCCACGCGCACCATGCCCGGCTCGCCCTGCGCGCGGACCCGCGCACCGGGCTGCAAGAGCACAGTATCGCCGAGCAGCATCGCGAGGCTGTAGCGGTCACGAAAGCCGATGACTTCAGCGAGCGGCCCGGCATTTTCGTCGCGGCCCCGGCCAATGCGGCAAATCGTCCCGATGGGCACCGGCAGACCTGATATCTCCACCAGCCCGCCATCGCAGGCATGCACCCGGCCGATCCGCTCGGGAGCCATAGGCACCGGAGCAGCTTGCAAAGCCTCGAGCGTTTGCGCAGCGAGGTTCAGCACGTCTCCAGCGCCTCGGCGAGCGCGCGGGCCCATTCCCGGGGGCCATCAAGCACGGCGCCATCGCGGCCTTCGGCGCGCAATTCGCCTTGCGGCAGATCGGGATCGGGAGCGATGGTCCAGCTTGCGAGGAATTCGGGATCGAGCCGCGCGATATCCTGCGGTGAGAGGCGCAGATTGATCGTTTCCTGCGCTTCTTCGAGCATGGCAGCGGCCCGCTCGCAGCGCGATTGCAGTAGCGTGGTGTCGAGCGCGAGCGGAGCAAAGCTTGCCTCGCACAGCGCCTTCACCGTTTCTGCAAGCATGGCGGCGAAATGGTCGCGCATTTCGCTTTCGAGCCCGCGCAGGGCAATGCCCAGTTTGCGCCGCTCGCTTGTCTCGGCTTCGGCCAGCGCCAGGCTTTCGGCATGTCCCTGCGCAAGGCCGCGCTCGAAAGCTTCGGCAAGGAGGGCGTCCTGATTGTCGACCTCGGGTTCGGCATCGGGCTCGGGCACTGCATCCAGCGTGGCAACAAAGCGCAGATCGGGCATGAACCCGCCCTTGGCGGGCGCGTCGCCTTCAAGGAAGGATAGCCAGGCTGGCGTATGCCCTTGCGCATTGCTCAAGGGGGTCGGCGCAAAAGCGGCAGGATCAGACAAATTCGCCGCCCCCGTCTTCGTCGCCGCCACCGGCACCGAACTGGATCTCGCCATCCGCGCCCAGTTTACGCGCGGTCTCGATGATCGCGGAATGTGCCGCCAGAACCGCAGCGCGCTTGGTCTTGCCCGCCAGTTCCAGCTCTTCGCGCAGTCCATCGGCAGCGCGGCTCGACATCGCGGCATAGAACACATTGCGTTCGTTCTCCTCGATACCCTTCAGCGCATCGATCAAGGTTTCGTTGTCGAGTTCGCGCAGCAGGCGACCGATATCCTTGGTGTCCATCTCCAGCACCATCGAGAAGCGGAACATCTGCGCCTCGATCTGTTTGGCGAGTTCGGCATCGCGCTCGCTGATCGCGGGCATCACGGTCTTTTCGACAGTGCCAGCCTGATTGATCAGGTCAGCGGCATCGCGCGGGCCGCCCATCATCAGGGCAGCCTTGCCATACTGCCGGGTAATGCCCGCCTCGAGCATGGCGTTGAGCATTTCCACCGCATGCGGCGAAACCGGGCCACAGCGCGCGACCCGCTCGACGACTTCGGGCTGGATCGCTTGCGGCAAGCTAGCCAGAACCTGTGCAGCCTGCGAGGGTTCGAGCAGCATCAGCAGCACAGCAATGGCTTGCGGATGTTCGCCCGAAAGCAGCTTCACCAGCACAGGCGGCGCCAGCCAGCGTGCAAGCTCGATATTGCGCGCGGCAACGGGCGGGGCGATTTGCTCCATCAGGCTGTCGGCCTTCACTTCGCCCACTGCACGGGCCATCACATCGCGAAATTTCTGCGGGCGGCCCTGTGTCGAGATTTCCCTGACATTGGCCTGGGTGACAAAGCCGCCGATGGCATTGGCGATGCGCTCTGGCCCGATATCGGACATGGCGCACATGGTCGTGCCCAGAACATGCAGTTCCTCGGGCTCAAGCCGTGAGAGAATGGCCGCGGCATCTTCGTCACCCAGCAACATGAGGATGACGCTGGCGCGTTCGGCTTCGGTGAGGGCAATTTCCTGGGTCATGGCCTAGGCCTGGCCTCCGGATGCCAGCATCCGGCGCAGCGCGGCGGTCGCGCGGTCGGGCTGTTTCGCGGCAAAATCGCGCGTCAGGCTGATCTGCTCGCGCAGTTCAGCCTCATCGAGCGAACCGCCATTCTCGTTCTCGGGTGCCGGATAGGTAATCGAGGGCTTGTTCGTATCCGCATCCTCGTCATCGGCGGCTTCATCCTCGCTCTCAGAATCTTTGCCAGCGGCTGTGGCTGCCTGCGGATTGAGCCGTGCGGTGACCGCCTTGAGCAATGGCCGCACACCCATGAAAAGCGCAAGGATCACCGCGATGAGCGCAACCAAATGGCGTACCACCATGGCAAACCAGGCGGTTTCGTAAAATGGCGGCTCGACCAATTCGCTCACATCGAAAGTGCCAGGCATGACGGTGACTTCATCGCCGCGTGCAGGCACTGCGCCCACCGCGCTGGCGATCAGCGCCTGGAGCTGTGCTTCAGTTGCAGGCGCAATCTTCTCAAGCGCTTCGGAACTGACCGCAACGGCAACGCTGATGCGCTTGATGGCTCCGGGCGTGCTTGTCGAAACGGCGACTTCGCGGCCAAGCTCATAGGTGCGCTGCGCGGTGCTTTCGCCATCGGTAAGGCCTTGCGCGGCACCGGGCGCTGCAAGATCGGTCTCGTTTGCGGGTACCAGTTCAGGATCGACCGGCGGGGTGTTTGCAAGAACACCGGGGATGCCGCCCACGCCCCCCGCGCTGCCGCGGGTGCTTTGCCGCTCGGTTTCAGCGCGCACTACGCCTTGGGGATCGTAGGTTTCGCGTGCGCTGGTGACTTCGTCCATATTGAGTTCGACCTGCACTTCGCTCGAGAAGCTGCCATCGCCCAGCATCGGGACGAGCAGCGCTGCGATCTGGGCGCGCAATTTGTCTTCATATTCGCGTTGCAGCGTCAGGCCCTCGCCGCCCGGCATCTGCCGTTCAGAAAGGAGCTGGCCGCGCTGATCAGCGACACGGACCATCTGCGGGTCCATTCCGGGCACCGATCCGGCGACCAGATTGACGATTGCCTTGACCTGATCGTCGGAAAGGTTGCGGCCCTTGGCAAGGCGCACCATGACCGAGGCCGAAGGCGGCGCATTGTCGCGCACGAAAACCGAGCGTTCGGCCTGCGCGAGGTGCACGCGCACGGCTTCCACGCCGTCAATTTCCATGATTGTCCGGGTAAGTTCGTGCTCACGAACATTGCGCAGCCGCTCGCCTTCAAGCGTGCGGCTCGCGCCGATCGGCAAGCTGTCGAGCATCTGCGCTGCGCTTTCCGGATTGGCCAGCGCGCCGTCGCTCGCGACCAGCATGCGCGCGCGGTAAAGTTGGTCCTCGGCTACAGTGATTGCGCCGGTGCCATTGTCGATCCGATAGGAAATGCCGCCAGCATCGAGTGCCTGTGCCACGGATGCGCGCTCTCCATCGTTGAGAGTGGCATAAAGAATCCGCTGCGGCCCGGTGGCGAGCGACATGTACATGATTGCCGCGAGAGCGAGACCGCCAAGCCCGAGAAGCATCGGGAGCGCCTTGCGCAGGGCAGGCTGGTTGATCATGCCAAGCAAATTCGATGTCGCGCCGTTTGCAGGCGCGACAAGCGCCGTGGTGTTGCTGCTGGCAGGTGCGGTGGGGAGTGTATCGGCCATCTATCAAATGCCCATTCGCATGACTTCTTGATACGCAGTCAGCAGCTTGTTGCGCACTTGCAGGGTTGCTTCGAAGGCAATCCCTGCTTCTTCGCGCGCCAGCATCACCTGTGCCACATCGGCGACTTCGCCGCGCTGGTAGGCCTCGCCAATATCGCGCGAACGGTTCTGCACATCATTGACCGAGGACAGGGCCTGGCTAAGCGTATTGGCGAAGTTGTCCGCCGCGCCGCCTTCGGCTTTGCCCGCGCCGCCAGCAGGTGGCTGAAGCCCTTTGAGCGCTTCGGACTGTTCGATCAACTGACGGCGCAGGGCAATGATTTCCTGCACGCTGCCAGCAGCGCCGCCGCCAGGAGGAATGAGGCTGCTCATGCGCGGGCTCCAACGGCTTGGTTCATGTTAACAGCGATCCCGGCAGAGCGCATTTCCGCCAGTCGGTAGCGCAATGTGCGCTCCGAAATGCCCAGCATGTTCGCGGTGAGGGCGCGGTGGCCGTCGCATTGATGGAGCGCATCGATAATGGCCTGCGCTTCGCTGGTGCGGACCACGCTGGCAAGGCTGCGCGAGGTGCTGGCCGGGCGCAGCGGGACAACGGTGCCGCGCTCGGCGGAGACCGAAACCTGGCGCGGCGCATCGCGCATGCCGTCGAACACGATATGCTGAGGCGCAATCACGCCTTCGCCGTTGGCGAGCACCATGGCGCGGCGGATGACGTTCTCCAGTTCACGCACATTGCCGGGCCAATCATGCGCGGCGAGGCGGGCAAGAGCATCGCCGCTGATCCACGGCACGCGGCCAACCGCCGCGGAATGACGAAGCAGCATGGCGAAAGCGAGCGGCGCGATATCATCGGGACGATCGCACAGCGGCGCCAGATTGATCGGAAATACATTGAGCCTGTAATAAAGGTCAGCGCGCAGGCGACCCTCGGCCACTTCGACCGGCAGCTCGCGATTGGCGCAGGCAATGATGCGCACATCGACCGGAACGGGATGCGTTGCGCCCACGGGTACCACTTCGCGCTCTTGCAGGGCGCGCAGCAGTTTCGCCTGAAGGCCAAGCGGCATTTCGGCAATCTCGTCAAGCAGCAGAGTGCCGCCTTCGGCCGCGCGGAAGAAACCCTCGCTCGCCGCCGAGGCGCCGGTGTAGGCGCCTTTCACATGACCGAACAGCATCGCCTCGAGCATGGTTTCGGGCATGGCGGCGCAATTGATGGCTATGAAAGGCTTGTTTGCGCGCGGCGATGAGGCGTGAACGAAGCGGGCAAGGACTTCCTTGCCGGTCCCAGTCGGGCCTTCAATCAGAACAGGCACTTCGCTTGCCGCAACACGCTGCGCCAGCGCCAGCATGGCAAGGCTGGCGGCATCGGCGCAAACGGGCGAGCCGGGCTGCATTCCCGCAGCGATGATCGCGGCCACGGCGGCAGCTTCGTCGGACTGGTTGTAAGCGATAGCGACGCGCGCTTCGCCAAGCCGTTCGATCCGGCTGTCCTGCGAGCGCGCCAGCAAGACGGCATTTTCGTTCTGGCGGCGCGGCGGAAGCGGCGCGGCGGCATCGCACAGGACGACATTTCCGGTCCCGGGCAAGAGATGAAAGGTTGCGCGTGCCATGGAAGCTACCGGCATATGCCCTTGTTCCACCGCCTTGGTTAGCGTCACCGCTGTCATTATCTCGCCCCCGTTAACCCTGAAATACAGGGGCTTTGTGCGCGTAAACGACGAAGGGGTTGGAAATTTAACCCCTCGCAAAACTACCTAACGGTGCCGCGGCGGGGGCTTGCGACCAATTGCCGAACCGCCCTTAAACTTTCCGCATCGGGGTCGCTCTTGTTTGGGACAGCCGCGGTGGAGACCTGGCTGTGAGTTTCGCAATAAACTTTGCAATCACGAGGGAAATTCCAATGGCTATTATCAATTCAAATATCAGTGCCCTGCGCGCCGCCAATGCGAGCATGCAGGCTGACCGCATGATGGGTGTTGCAATGGAACGCCTTTCCACCGGTCGCCGGATCAACGGTGCGAAAGACGATGCCGCTGGCCTCGCCATCGCCACCCAGATGACTGCCGACATCCGCGCCACCAACCAGGGCATCCGCAACGCCAACGATGGTATCGCGCTTGCACAGACCGCTGAAGGCGCGCTCGACGAAGTAACCAACATGCTTCAGCGTGTTCGTGAACTTGGCGTGCAGTCGAGCACCGGCACCTACACCGATGCCGACCGTGCTTACATGGAAGCGGAAGTCGATGAGCTTCAGGAGCAGGTTTCGAACATCCTTGCCAACACGACCTTCAATGATGTTGCCCTGTTCTCGACCACTTCGGGCACCGATGTCAGCTTCAGCATTGCCATCAACGCCACCGAAACGGTGACGCTGACCAGCTCGGCAATCGACGGAACGGACATCTCGGCTACAGCCCTCGATGTTTCCACGGCTGCGAATGCGGCAACGACGATCACCAATGTCGACAGCGCGCTCGATGCTATCGCAACGACCCGCGCAACGCTTGGTGCCGGTCAGAACCGTCTGGATTCGGTGATCTCGAACCTGTCCACGCAGTCGACCAACCTGTCCGACGCCCGCTCGCGCATCATGGATGCCGACTATTCGGCGGAAACGACTGCCCTCGCCAAGTCACAGATCCTGGCGCAGGCTTCCACGGCAATGCTCGCTCAGGCGAACCAGAGCCAGCAGAACGTGTTGTCGCTGCTGCGGTAATAACCCCTGCCAAAGCAAGAACGGGAAAGCCCGGAGCGCATCGCCGCTCCGGGGTTTTCTCGTTTGGTGCGAGGGAAAAAGCAAAGAGTCTCAGGCGGCGCTGGCAACGGGTCTTGTCTGGGTTATTTCCTCGCAGACTTCGCGCCGCAAGGCTGTCGGCCGGAACGTCACCGCAACCATCATCGGCCCGCTCGCGGCTTGTGCAGGCGGCTCGATCACCAGCATCGCCTCGGGCCCCTCGCACTGGAACAGGCCGGGAGCAATTTCCTCCATCCCGTCGAGCAGGGGCTCGAGGCGAGAATGTTGCGCGGCGTCGGCTTTCTCGCCCGCCAGGAAATCTTTCACCGGCATGGCCTCGATGGCGACAATCTCGACATGCGAATACATCCGTCCGAAGGGCAGGGCGACCGTCATCGCGTTTGCGCCGATCGGCAGGGCGGCGACAAAGAAGCCGTCATGGCTGGGCTGCGCCTCGATCAACTTTTGCGAGGTCACCGCGCCATCGAGGAAAATCGCTGCAAGCGGCAGGCGCTCCTCCGAAAAGTCGGCATAGGTGTATTCAAGGCCGAAACGGCGCTGGGCAAATAGCGAGAGGCGCACCGACAGGTCGGTCTGCGAGAGTTCTGCAGGCAGATACATCCGCTCGGCGCCTTTCATGTAGAAAAGGCCGCGCGTGCGCAGCCCGTGCTCGGCCACGCCATGATCGAACAGCGGCACGGTCCGCGCGCTGCCCAAATTCACGTCATGCTCGAAATCGGAAATGACGCCAAGCTCGCGCGGCAAGGGCAGGAACATCAGCCGCAAGAGCGCAGCTCCCGCTGCATCGCGCCACAGCGGCAGCGTGTCGCGCTGCTGAGCGCGCAGTGCCAGCGGCTGACAAGCGGTGCGCGCGAATTCCACAGCGCCTTCTTGCACCGCATTGCGCACGCCGCTCTGCTGCTGCTTGATGTCGTTGGCGCCGCGGATCGCCGTGCCATCATCCTTGTAATCAACGACCGAGCCCATGCTGGCGGTACACAATTGTTCGAGCACGGCGACATTGGCGCACATTGCTTCGAGCAATTGCGGATCGTGGGTCTGGGTCGAGAACAGGCCCGCCTTGTCGAGGCCAGGGCAATCCTTCTCGCGCAACAGCAGATAGCGCCCGGCGACATGCACGCCGAGCCGCTCACGCAAGAGCGCATCGACGCGGTTCTGGACGGTGCCGTTGTAGCCCAGATCAACCATCATCAGCACATCGCCCGGCTGCGGATCGCACAGCTTGCGCACATGCGCGACGAGGCGGTCGGCAAAAGCGGCGGCGCGGCAACGCAATTGCTCGCTGCGCGCGCCCTTGCGGATATTGGCCACCAGCGCATGACTGGTCGCTTCTGTGTCGCTGGCAGGGCCAAGGCGGGCGATTTCCAATTCGTCGAACAGGATCTGGCGTGCCAGCGTCGAGGGGTTGAGGCCGAATTCGCGTTCGACATGAGTCGTGATTGCGCCTTCTTCGGCCATGCTTGCTGCGGTGGCGGTAAATCGTCTGATTTCAGCGGTATGGCTGGTCGCCATGTCGCCGCCGGCAACATGATGCACTGCGCGCGGCAAATGGGCATCGCGCATCAGGAACAGCCAGTGCACCTTGCCGCCGTGCATTTGGGCCAGCGCGCTTGCTTCTTCGCGCAGCCATAATTCATAGGCATGGAACACAGGGCCAAGCGTGGTGAGGCCCAGATGCTGTGCCGCGTCGGTGCATTGCGGCTCGGCAATGGCGAGGGCGGCGCGGTGCGGCTGCGCACCGTGTAGCGTGTCGCAGTGCGGCGCGCGTGCCATCGCTGCCATGCTTGCCTCAAGGCGCAGGCGCTTTACCGCAGGAGCCACAAATTGCTGCAGATGCAGCGCGGTAATTCCTGCGCGATCTGCTCCCTCGTAATCAGCGACCCGGTTATCGCCAATATGCAGGATGCTGGCTGGCGCGACCTTGAGTTTCGCCAGCACGTCGAGAAACATGCCGCCAGCCTTGGATCGGCCGATTTGTGAGGAACAATAGACCCGGTCGATCAGCCCGGCGACTTCGAGCCCGGCTGCGCGCAGGATCAAATTGCGCAATTGTTCGACCGAACAATAGGTGTCCGAGACGATGATCACCTGCAATCCGGCAGCCTTGGCCGCGCGCATCAGCTCGACTGTCGGAGCAAAGCCGAAGCAATGCTCCGCTTCGAGCGCGAGTTCGGCGGCCATCGCCTCCTCGCGCTCCTTGTGCGACGCATTGGGCAGCAATTGGGCATAGATCTCGCTCAGCGAAACTCGCTGCGACCATAGCGGTTCCTCGCGATCAAACGCGCTTCACCTTCTGCCTGGACGCGCTGATGCAGGGTGCACAGCGGCAGCCGGGTGAAGATCTGCGCGGGCGCATGCACATCGCGCCACAGCAACGTATCGAAGCAGTCGAGCGACAAAGTAGTGAGACCCTCAAGCCCCTCCAGCGCGCGCGGCAAGTCGGCAGGTGATATCGTGCGTGGCATTGGCCCTAACCCCTTCATGGCGTGTAGGGACTGGGGTAGGGCGTTATGGTCAATGGCTTCTGAGTATGGGGCTAGGGGTTCTTACTCATTGATGCTGGCATGAGTGTGATCGACATGCGGCGGTTGCGGGGGTCGGTAGGATTGTCGGCGATAAGCGGTTCGCGCTCTGCTACCCCCTCGATGCGGTAGACCCGGCGCGCGGGAATGGCATGGCGCATCAGTTCCTGCCGCGTTGCCTCGGCCCGGCCAGCAGAGAGCGACCAATTGTTCGCCGCAATCCCGCCACGCCATGGCAGGGCATCGGTGTGGCCGCGAATGGTGATGTGTTCATTGCCTTCCAGAATGACCTCGCTGACGAGTTCGAGCAGCTCGCGCGCTTCGGGATTGAGCACCGTGGTGCCCAGCGCGAACATCGAGAAATCGGCATCGTCGACCAGGTCGATGCGCACGCCGCGCTCGGTCTTGGTGACGCGCACCTGGCGCGCCAGTTTCAGCTTGCGCGATTCCCTGAGCTTCTCGTCGATCCGCTTCTTCAGTTCCTCGGCCTGGCGCACCTTGGTCGCGGCCATGGACCCCTCGCGCGGCCCGCCGGTGGTATCGCGCGGTATCGTGATGGACTTTGTGCCGGTTTGGCCGCCTTTATTTGGATAATTATCCACATCGGTTATTGAAGATCCACCCAGAATGCCGTTTGATCCAGCGCTCCCCTCGCGCAACTTGACCAGCGTCGGCGTGAAGTGGTCGGCGATCCCCGAGCGCTGGTCCTCGGTCGTCGCGCCAAGCAGCCAGAGCATCAGGAAGAAGGCCATCATCGCGGTCACGAAATCGGCATAGGCGACCTTCCAGGCGCCACCGTGATGGCCGTGGCCACCCTCCCCGCGCCGCCGTGATGCCCGTCGCCGCCCGAAACGATGATTTTCTTGACGATGATCGGGCGCAGCCGCTCCTCGATCACTTCCCCCTCCTTGGCCTGCGCTGTGCTGGCCATGTTATTTGCCCTTCAGATCATCAAGCAACTGGATAAGCGGCGGGCGGATTGCATGCGGCAAGCCCGAGCGCGCGGCTTCCACGGCCATGGCGTGGGGATAGCCATGAAGGCTGGCAATCAGCACCTGCTTGACCGAATTGAAGATCTGCGAATCCTCGGCATTGATCTGCTTGAGCCGGCCGGCCATCGGGCTCACCATGCCATAGGCAAGCAGCACGCCCAGAAATGTCCCCACAAGCGCTGCGCCGATCATCTTGCCCAACACTTCGGGGGGCTGATCGATGGATCCCATCGTTTTCACGATGCCGAGCACGGCCGCCACAATGCCCAGCGCCGGCAAAGCGTCGGCCAGCGTCTGGATGGCGTGCGCTGGCTCTTCCATATCGTGCAGATGTGACTTGATGGCATTGTCCATGATATCTTCGATTGCATGCGTTTCCAGCGAGCCCGAGGAGACCACCATCAAGGTCAGCGTGTCGCAAATCAGCGAGGTGACCTCGTGGCTTTTGAGAATGCCGGGATACTCAGCAAAGATCGCTGAATTCTCAGGCTCCATCACATGTGATTCAAGCGCCACCGGACCTTCGGTCTTGAGCACGCGCATCAGCTTGCCGACAACTGCGATCGCGGCGACGTGATCTTGCGCGCTGTAACGCGGGCCTTTGAAAATGCGCGCGAAACCGCCGCCAAGCGCCTTGAGATGATGCGGCGAATTCGCGGTGATCAGCGATGCGACCGCCGCGCCGCCGATGATCATCATTTCGATGGGCATTGCGGCAAACACCGGACCCAGCGCGCCGCCGGAAAGCGCAAAGCCGCCGAAAACCAGAACGAGAAGCAGCACAAGACCGATTGCGGGGAACATATCTCTGGCTAATCCTCATTGCAGCACGCAGGAGCGGCCGCGCGCATCAGATGGCGTTGAACAGAGTCAGGTTGCTCATGCGCGCGAAAGCAGCCTGGCTCGCTTCAAGAACGACCAGAGTTTGCTGTAATTCAGCGATGGTGGAGGCGAAATCGACACCGCCTGCGGTAAACTGGTCTTCGGCGCGCGCTTCGCTCGAGGCGATCTGGCGATCCTGCACCGTCTCCACCCACGCCACGCGCACACCGATTGCGGTTTGCGAGCGCGAAAGGCTGTCGAGCGCATCGCCAAAGCCTTCGAGCGCGCCGCGCGCGGCAGCGGCGGTATCCGCAGCGCCCCCTTGGAGCGCCTCGGCCAGTGACTTTACAAAGGCAATGAGATTGGCAGGCGTGCCGCCATTGTTGAAATCGAAGACTTCGGGGCCGGTCACGCCGCGCGCAACCTCGATCCCTTCGCCCAGATTGACCTGCACTGCGCCGCCTGTTCCTGCGTAGACCGGCACGCCGCCTGCATCGAGCACATAGGCAGGGCCAGCGCTATCGCCGGCGAACAGCGGACGTCCGGCATTATCCTTGCTGTTGGCCGCGAGCAGCAGATTGCTTGCAATCGCTTCCAGCTCCGCGCCGACCAGCGCGCGTCCTTCATCGGATAGCGTGTCGCTTGCGGCCTGCACGGTAAGCTCGCGCGCCCGCGCAATATCGGCGCCGATCGAGGAGAGAATTCCATCGGAAAAGCGCAGCGATTGCAAAGTATCGTCCGCTGTGGCGCGGTCGACCTGCGCCAGCCTTTCGGCTCTGCCAAGCGAACGCAGCTTTGCCGCGGCGACCGGATCGTCCGAAGATGCCGAGAGGCGCTGGCCGGTTGCGATCTGTTGCTGCAGGCCTTCGGCCTGACGGCGCAACTCGCCCATCTGCCCGGTCGCACGTTGGTAAAAAGCTGCTGTGCCTGCGGCAATGGTGGTCATGATCAGATCGCCAGTAGAGTGTCGAAGATGTTGCGCGCGGTTTCGACCACGCGGCTCGAAGCCTGAAATGCCTGTTGGAACCGAATGAGATCGGCGGCTTCCTCGTCGAGGCTGATTGCGGTTTCCTGCGACAGTGCCGCGGCCGCGCTATCGGCGATGGTGGCCAGCGCCTGCTGGGTGATGTCGCGTCCGCTGATCTCGGTCGACAGGCTGAACAGGAGATTGTCGATCAGCGTCCCCGGCCCGGCACTATCGGCAAGAGCATCACGCAGATCGCCAAGATTGCCGATATTGCGGCTGTTGGCGGGACTTCCGGCGGGCGCGGTTGCGAGGCCATCGCCATTGGTAGGGGCAAGCGCGATTGTACCCGCACTGGTGCCCGAGAACATCGCCGTTCCAGTGAGGCCTGTTGGCGTGACGCCTGAGCTTTGCGCGTCGTTGGCAAGCGTTACGAGGCGCGCGGCGGCGGCGTCGAGCTCGGCCATGCGGCCTGCGATCCCGTCTGCTGCAAGAGCTGCGCCCGACAGACTGCCCGAGCCCGGCGTAACGCTCGCGCCGTCAAGCGTGAAGCTGATGCGGCCATCGGCATCGGTGGTGCTGGCGAGCGTTGAGGCAGTGTTACCTGACACCAGCAGCGGCCCCGCGCCGTCGCCCAGGCGCAGTTCCACCCGTCCGAAGGCGTCGAAGCGCGCGGCAACCCCGGTATAGCCCGAGAGCTCGTTGATCAGCATGTCGCGCTGATCGAGTAGGGTCAGGCGCGCGGAACTGCCGTCCTGCGTGCGGGCGATATTGGTGTTGGTGCGGGCCAGTTCTGCGGTGAGGATATTGGCCCGGTCGATATCCGCTCCGGTCTGGAAATGCACTTCGTCAAGCGCGCCGGAAATTCCGCGCGCGGCCAGATTGAAGCTGTCAGCGGCAATGCGTGCGCTTTCGATGACCTGCCCGCGCAAGGGCGCAGACAGCGGGTCGTTGGAAAGCTGAGCGAGGCTCGCTTCGAATTCGGTGAGCGCAGGAAACAGCGCGGCGCTTTCGATTGCACGTTCGGCCACGCGCAGCCCGTCGAGCTGCACGGTGGCGCGCGCGGCATCGCTGCCGGTGCGCCGCGCCTCGGCCATCAGGAAGACACTTTCGTAGCGTGCCGCGCCATCGATCATCACACCGCCAAGGCGGATGCTTGATGTCTTGGCAACGCTGCCGTTGCCCGAGAGTTCGGACACCTCGAGGCGGCGCCGTGAATAGCCGGGTGTATTGGCATTGGCGATATTCTGAGCCGTGAGGTCAAGCGCCGCCTTTGCCGCGCGCAGACCGCTCGTGCCGATGCTGAACATATCGCTTGCCATCGTTTACTGCTCCACGTTCCGGGCAGGCGCGATCTGTGCTGCGATTTGCGCTTCGATCAGCTTGGCAAAGCCAAAAGTGCCGCTTTCGGAGGCGAGTTTGGCGGTATGCTCGTCTTGCATCTTCTCGAACTGCTCAAGGCCCGGACCGCCGAAGATTTCCTCGCCGCCGAAACTCGATGCGCGCGCACTTGCCAGCATCTGGCGAAGGAAAATCGCCTCGAACGCCTGTGCTGCCTTGGTGAGATCGCCATTGGCGGCAGGCACAGCTTCGCCTTTGCCGCCAAGGCTGGCGAGGGCAAACCCGTCCTGTGCAGCAATCGCGCTCATATCACGATCATTTCAGCTTGCAGCGCGCCCGCTTGCTTGAGCGCATCGAGGATCACGACCAGGTCGGATGCCCCAACGCCCAGCAGATTGAGCGCATCGACAATCTGCGACAGGTTTGCACCACCCTGCACCAGAGTAACGCGACTGCCTTCTTCTTCCACGTCGATCTGCGTCTGCACTTCGAGCGCGGTTTCGCCATTGCCGAAAGGCTCGGGTTGAACGATCCGCTCATTCTCGGAAATGCTCACCACCAGCTTGCCGTGGCTGATCGCGGCAGGCGCAAGGCGCACCGCGCGGTTGATGACCACGGTGCCGGTCCGGCTGTTCACGATAATGCGCGCAGGCGTTTCGGCGGGCACCACTTCGATCATCTCGATTGCTGCCATCATCTCGCTGCGCTGATCCGCGCCAAACGGCAGAACAAGCGCAAGAGTGACGCCATCGACAATCGTGGCGGTGCCCGGGAAGCGGGAGTTGATGCCATCGCGAATGCGCTGCGCGGTGAGGAAATCGGCATCGTGCAGGTGGAAATTGAGTGTGCCTTCGTCGGTAAAGCCAGTGGCCACCGCGCGCTCGACCGAAGCGCCGCCTGCAATCCGGCCAACGGTTGGCACGTTGACGGTAAGCTGCGATCCGTCGCGGCCCGAAACGCCAAGCCCGCCTACTGCGAGCGAGCCTTGCGCCATGGCATAGATCTGCCCATCCGCGCCGACCAGTGGCGCAAGGATCAATGCCCCGCCGCGCAGGGATTTGGCCTTGCCGATGGTCGACACGGTCACATCGATGCGCTGACCTGGCTTGGCAAAGGCGGGCAGTTCGGCCGTGATGATCACAGCTGCGGCATTCTTGAGGCCGGGGCTGACACCAGCTGGCAGATTGAGGCCGAGGCGGCCCGAGACGCCGCGCATGGCCTGCGTCAGATATTCGAAATTGTCATCGCCGGTGCCTGCAAGGCCCACGACAATGCCGTATCCGGTAAGCTGGTTGGGGCGCACGCCCTGAAACTCGCCGAGGTCGCGGACGCGTTCTGCCTGAGCGGGGGCGGCGGTGAAAGCGAGCGTCAGCGCGCAGAGGAGCGCGGCGAGGAAGCGTTTGAAAATCGTCATCATCGCCTCCTCAAAAAGGGCTCAACGCGCCGAAGAAGCGCGACAGCCAGCCCGGACGGCTGGCCTGCTGGATTGCGCCGTTGCCCGAATAATTGATCCGCGCATCGGCGACCTGGGTCGAGAGCACGGTATTATCGGCATCGACGTCGGCAAGACGCACGATCCCGGCAAACTGCACCCATTCACGCCCCTGGCTTAGCGCCATCTGCTTTTCTCCGACGACGAGTGCAGTCCCGTTGGGCCGCACTTCGGCAACGGTGACCGCGAGCGCTGTGGTAAGGCTGCTCGACTGGCCCGCATTGCCTGCACCATTGAACGACCCGGAAGCCGATGCTTTAAGCGCTTCGGGGTTGAGAAAATCCAAAGGGCCTGCGGCCGGAGGGGTGATCGAGACCGAACCCGTGCGGTTTGTGGCGGCGGTTGCGCGCTTGGAACTCTGCACCGTTTCGACCAGCAAGATCGTCAGCACATCGCCGACCGCGCGGGCGCGGTTGCCCTCGTGAAGTCCGGCATAGCCTTGCGAGACCTGAAAGATCGCGCCATCGCGCGGCATCGGGGTGAAGCCGGGCAGCGGGGCAGGGGGCAAGGCGGCGCGGAAGCCTGCTTCGGGTCCGCTCCCGCCACATGCGGAGACCGCAAGGGCGAGAGCGGCGGCGAAGTAACCGCGCATGAGGAAAGAAGAAGGCATGATGAAAATCCTGTTCACTATATCGGATCGGATCAGAGCGTCTGGTTGGCGTTGCGCAGCATTTCATCGACTGCGCTGATCATCTTGGAATTGATTTCGTAGGAGCGCTGCGCCTCGATCATCTCGACCAGCTCTTCGACCACATTGACGTTTGAGCCTTCGAGCATGCCCTGACGGATATTGCCGCGCCCGTTTTCGCCCGCCGGGCCGGTTTCGGCAGCGCCGCTGGCGGCGGTTTCAAGAAGGAAATTGTCGCCCGATGCACGCAGGCCCGCCGGATTGACAAAAGCCGCAATGGTAAGCTGGCCCAGCTGCGCGGGTTCCGCTTCGCCCGGCAGGATCGCCGAGACGGTCCCGTCGGGTGCCACACTGACCGAAGTCGCGCCTTGCGGCACGGTGATCTGCGGCTGCACCGCAAAGCCTTGTGCGGTGACCATGTTGCCTTCGCTATCGAGATTGAAATTGCCCGCGCGGGTATAGCCAAGCTGACCGCCAGGAAGCTGAATTTCGAAAAAGCCATTGCCATCGAGCGCGAGGTCGAGCGAGTTGCCGGTATTGTTCAAGGTGC
>DAIQNS010000003.1:0-10172 GCA_036788315.1 Alteraurantiacibacter sp.
GTGCAATGCAGTAAGCGGCATCAGGAGAGGACAGACCATGCGCCGATCTCTATCCCAACTCACAACGCGCGGCCTTGTTGGCGGCGCACTCGCCGGTGCAGTGGCAGCGCTGGCTTTCGGCTCGGTCGCCGGAGCGCAGGGCCTGGGCGGGTTCAACACCCAGCAACCCGTCAGCTTCGATGCTGACCGGATCGAATTGCAGGATCGGCAAAACCGCGTCGTGCTGAGCGGCGATGTGGTGATCCGGCAGGGCGATTTGCGGCTTACGGCCGGGCGCACCACGATTTCCTATGAGGATAGCGGCGAGCTCACCATTCAGCGGCTCGATGCAACAGGCGGCGTGGTCGTCACCCGTGGCAATGAACGCGCCAGCGGCGCTGCGGGCATCTATGATTTCAACCGTTCGCTGATCATCCTGACAGGCGGCGTTGCGCTCAATCGCGGCGGCGACCGGCTCAATGGCGGACGCCTCGTGATCGATCTCAATTCGGGCCTGTCGAGCGTCGATGGCGCAAGTGCGCGCGCCTCGGGCGAAAGCGCAGGCGGCCGGGTCAGCGGCACTTTCGCGGTACCGCAAAGCGATTAGGCGCAAGCTGCCGGGTCGATCATCGCAGCCTCGGCGCTGTGATCGCCTGCCCGGTAAGCCTCGGCAATCCGCTGCAGCGCCGCGCAATCGAAGATGGCCCCCTGCTCACGCGCGAGTGCGAGCATTGGCGCAAAATCGGCAGGCGCGATGGATTGAGCGGCAGGCGCCAGCAGATTTGCCGGCCAGCGGGCGCCATCTGCCACAGAGGCCTGTGCCAGGCGCGCGGCAAAAGCTTCGCGCCCGCCTTCGCTCGCAAGCAGCTCGGCGAGCGCGGCCATGCTCTGATCGCGCAGCGCGCCGGTGGCGAACAGGGCGTTGAGGCGCAGTGCGGCGGCTTCATACGCACCATCGGCAATGGCCGCCTGCGCTGCGGCAAGCTGCGCCAGCGGATCGCGCCAGCCGCGCCGGGTCGCCGCTTCGAGCGTGGCGATCGCAGCTTCTTCCTCGCCCGCCTGAATTTGCGCCTGGGCCAGCAGGGAGAGATGCTCCGAAGGCACCGGGCGCGCGGCGAGTAGCGCCTTCGTGCTCGCGAGCGCCGCGCCGGGCTCCTGCGCCAGCACCGCGCGCTGGGCGCTGCGCTCGGCGGCGAAGCCTGCAAAAGCGGCGGGCACCAGCGGCGCAAGCGCGGGTGAGAAGCGCGCCGCCCGGTCAAGCTGCGCGAACAGCGTGACAATCGCCAGACCGGCCAACACGCTCCACCAGGCGAGCCTCCCGATCATGCCCGGCTCTCTCTGGGCCGGACCAGGAGAATAACCAGCAACGCCGCCACGCACAGCAAGGTCTGATTGCGCAACGGGTAATCGAGGATCGATTGCAAGGCGATGGCAATGATCCCGATGCTCGCGCCAAGTGGCAGCCAGTTGTCATCCGGCCTCTTGCCTACAAGCGGCTGCCACACGCACCACACTAGCCATGCCGCAATCAGCACAAGGCCCGCAGCGCCTGCCTCCAGCGATACTTCGAGATAGTCATTGTGCATCCGCCCGGCCTTTCTCGGCGAAACATATTCGAGCGATTCGTAAACCTGATAAACCTCGTCAAAAGTGCCCATGCCCGAGCCTGCGGGCCAATATTGCGCAGCGGCATATTGCCCGTCCTGCCACATTGTCAGTCGGTCGGTTTCGAGCGTGCCGAAGCGCTCGAGCGTATCGGCTGCGCGCCCGCCGCTGGTAAAGGAGAAGGCGGCAAGGGCGGCAATCAGCAGAGCGAAACCGGCGGCAACGAAATGCGCCGGTTCGAGTGTGGGCGCGGGTGCGGGCTTGCGTGCCCCGCGCTTGCGCGAAAGCCACAGGGCAAACCCGCAGCGCAGCCCAATCAGCCCCATTGGCAAAGCCAGCAGGACGAGGCTCGAGCGCGACTGCGTGAGGATCGCGCCGAGAAACACCAGCGAGCCCGCGCAGACCATAGCAAGGAGCCATTCGCGCCGCCGAGGCACCGGCAAGGCGGCGATCAGCAGCAGGGTGAGGACGAAGAACAGCCCGGTCGAATTGCGATTGGCGAAGCTGGCATAGAGCACGCCCGGTTTGGGATTGACCGGAAACAAGAGCCCTGCGCTATTGGCCAACGAAACCTGCACCACACCAAGCAGCACCGCTGCAAGCGCCGCGCCGACAAGCGTGAGGACGAGTTGCAGCTTGGCGCGGGTGTCGAGCAGCGCGCCGAGCGCAATGATTGTGGCCGGGGCAAGCGTGCCGCAGAAGGCCACCAGCGTGCGCGCACGGTCCACACTCGCGGGCCGCCAGCCTGCCGGATCGAGCCCGGCAAGCACAAGGCTCTCGGCGATCATCGCGCGGCCGGGCAGCGCTTGCCACAGGGCAGGGGGCAACGGGATCAGTTGCAGCAGCGGGACAGCCATGCTGACCAGCACAAGCAGCACGAGCATACGCGGCCCCTTGCGCAGGAATTGCACGACAAGCCCGGGATGCGCGGCGAGAATGGCGAGTGCGGCGATCTGGATCACGGCATTGCGAAGGCCATAACCCACCCCGCCGCCGCCAAGCGTCACCGCCAGCACGATGAGCAATTGCAGATGCAGCACCACATTGCGCCGCCAGCTCGCCCCCTCCGCCGATCTCCCCAAAGCCGGCGCGCCGTCCCGTCTGACCCTGTGTATCACGCGCCTCTTTCCGATCCCCGCCTATTCGATTATGCCCGCCCGGTTTTGCCTCTCGAGCCCCACATCAACAGCGCAAACGGAAAGCAGCCCGCAAGCGAACTTGCAAGCTGCCATTCTCGATAGGACTGGACAATTTCCCTGGGCTGAAACCCGGGGAAATACTTAGCCGCCGGTGCCGGGTGAAGTGTCGTTCTCGCCGCCTTCAACGACCACAACCACCCCCGCTGCCACAGCACCGAAGGCCAGAAGCAGGAGCAAGGTCGAATCGCCATCTTCGCCAAGTGCTTCGAATTTCCCGAGGGCAGAGGCAGTCCGCTCAACCGAAAGCGCCTGAAGCGAAACAGCCGAATCGGCAGCGCGCGTGCCAGCCTGAGCGGCGATCGGGGCGAAAGCCAGACCAGCAGCGGCGGTTGCGGCGAGAAGATTCTTCATAACTATATGCTCCGTAAGATATGCGTAATTTCCCTAGGGTTATTACAGCGGGACCCGCTTTGCAAGACTAAGCCGGTGAAAAAGGCTGCACAGTGTGGCTTTTGCGCTGCATATGCGAGGCGCCCATCACAGCAGAACCGTGTATTGCGACACGTCGCCGCCGGTTATGATCGTGCCATCCTGTTCGAGCCAGGCATGCGCTGCCAAGGTGCCATCCTCGGGTCGCTTGACTCCGATCACGATCCGGCTTTGTACCCCGTGCCGGGCAAGCCAGCCTTGCGCGCCTGTCGCCTGAATGAGGCAGTCGGAACGAAACGGCATGAAGCGGGCAACCCGCGGCATGACAAAGGCGACCCTTTGCAGCATTTGCGGATCGGCAGGCGTACTCGCGGCAAGTTCGGCTGACCCTTGGCCATTGCGCGTGCGCAGATCGCCCAGATCGAGCGCCCCGAAACGCCGCCTTGCGTGCGCCAGTTCCGCGATAGCCTGCAAACCATAGCGCGCCAGCCAGCCCAGATCATGCAAGCGCACTTCGCGCCAGCGCGTGGGCACAGCAGGCAAGGGGCGATGTGAAATCATGCAAGCTTCATGTCATTGCCCAGCGCCAAGGCCAAGCCAAACCGCCAGCAGCACGTGCGGCAACCGGGCAAAAGGCCCGCACGCACCGCCTTTTGTGCCGCCGGGCTTTACCCGGTCGCCCCATCGCGCCACAAACCGCCACGGCAAAAGGGGACGCGGCGTCTTGGGCGGAATAGCAGCATATATCAGCTTCGGCGGAAATCCTGCCGGCAGCAGCGCGATCACCGCGATGACAGGTGCCATGGCTTACCGCGGGCCTGACGGCATCGCTCATCATTGCACCGACGCAGCCGCGCTGGGCCACCTTGCCATGCACACCAGCGCCGAGGCGATGGAGACAGCGCAGCCGCTGACGAACGAGGACGGCGCGATCGGGCTGACCTTTGACGGCTATGTCGCCAATCATGATGAACTTACCCGCAAGCTTGCCGCGCATGGCGCGCGCCTGCGCTCGCGCGCGGATGCCGAGCTGGTGCTGCGCGCATATGAACAATGGGGAAAGGACTGCCCGCAGCACATCGACGGCGAATATGCCTTCGTGATCTGGGACGCGCATCGCCGCGAGGCTTTCTGCGCGCGCGATCATCATGGGCTGCGCCCCTTGTTCTGGCATTGGCATGGCGAGACGCTGGTGGTCGCCTCCGACATTGCCGGCGTGCTGGCTGCGCTGCCACACAAGCCTGCCCTCAACACAGGCTACATCGCCGAGATTGCCATCGACGAGACATTTTCGGCCGATGAAACGATCTGGTCGGGCATCATGCGCCTGCGCCATGCGCATGCCCTGCAAGCCAGCCGCGACGGCATCAAGCAGCAGCAATACTGGAGCCTGCCGGACAAGCATGCGATCCGCTACAAGAGCGACGGCGAATATTGCGAACATTACCGCGCGATGCTCGAGCAATGCGTTCAGCAAGCCTCGCGCACGCATTTGCCGCTGGCGTTCGAGGTCAGCGGGGGGCTCGATTCCTCCTCGCTATTCTGCCTTGCCGATGCGCTCGAGCGGCAAGGCAGGCTGCTCGCGCCGCGGATTGCGGGATACACGCTGGCAGGGCCACAGGGCAGCGCCGCGAACGAGGTTGAATATGCCCATGCCATTGGCGAGCATCTTGGTCGCAATCTCACGCAGGCGCCGCTCTTCCAGCCGGGCCTCGGCTGGTTCTCGCAGCGTGCACGCGAGGATCAGGACATGCCGCCTTTTCCCAATGCCGCGATGGCAATCGCAATGGACCGGGCAATCCGGGCCGATGGCGCACGTGTGGCGATCAACGGAGTTGGGGGCGACCAATGGCTCGATGGTACGCATTTCTACTTTCGCGAAGCAATCGAAGCGCGCGATTGGCGCGGCCTTTTGGCCAGCTACCGCGAGGATCGCGCGCTGATGGGCACGCTTGCTGCGAGCAAGCTGTTTGCGCGGCTTGGTCCCGGTTCCTTCCTGCCGCTGCCGCTACGCCGGTTGCGACGGCGCTTTACCGGCGATGACGAGCGTTCCTGGCGCGGCCAGCAATCCTTGTTGACGCCCGCATTGCAGGACGAACTCGATATGCGCATGGCGCGCTACGAAGCCCGCTTTCCGCGCGAGTACCGCGATGGTTACAAGCTGCGCAAACTCTTGGCTCCACGCTGGACCCAGATACTCGATCTGATCTCGCGCCAGCGCGCCCGCGAGGGACTGGAGAACCGCAGCCCGATGATGTCACGCGCCTTTATCGAGTTCAGCGCGCAGACGCCCGAGCGCATGCGGCTGCGCGGCGGGATAACTAAGTATATTCACCGAAAGGCCCTGATGGATGTCATGCCCGACAAGATTACCAACCGCTTCACCAAGGCCGAATTCAGCACGGTTTACGATTCGCTCGAGCCGCAATTGCACGATGAATGCGTGGCCAAATCGTCGCAAACGCTCGCCAAAATAGCCAGTTTCGATGGTTTACGGCGCGTTTTCGATGAATATCGCGCAGCAGCGATTGACGAAAGGTTCACTGGCAGGATATGGGGCTTTTACGTATGTGCTCAAGTTTTGAAGCTTCATGACGAAGCTTTGCAAGGAAAGGATAAGCTCTGATGACCGAGGTCACCACCGCCAAGCAATATCGTCGGCCCGAGCTCAAGGTTTACGGGTCAGTTCGCAATCTCACGGGCGGCAGCTCGGGATCGATGAATGACGGAACCGGCATCCAGACATTGCAGAACCAGTTCTTCCCCGGCGGGAAGATCACTTAATTCCTGCGTTTTCGCGCGCCCTTCAGGGGCTGGCGCGAACCCGGACAGGCGGTTGTTCCTAGTGAACGACCGCCTTTTCCTTGCCCGGCATTCGCGCAGATCTGCGGCGTTGCGCCGCTTATCGCGCTTGGACCTTGGTCAAACGCTTTGCTAGGCCGCTCTTCATGTCGGCGATACTCAAGGAACATCTGGACTATCTCTCGCTGCGCGGGCGCGAGGAAGCCTATGCCCGCGCCATAGCGAGGCATGTCCGCGCAGGCGATGTGGTGGCCGATCTTGGATGCGGGCTGGGCGTGCTTGGCCTTGCGTGCCTGCGCGCGGGCGCCGCAAAGGTCTACGGCATCGACAAATCCGCAGCGCTCGTGCTGGCACGCGAAACGATGGAGCGCGAAGGGCTGACACCGCGCTACACCTGCATCCACGGCTCGACTTTCGAGACAGACCTGCCCGAGAAAGTCGATGCGATCATCTGCGATCACCTGGGCTGGTTCGGCTTTGACTATGGCATCATTCCCATGCTGCGCGACGCCAAGCAGCGGCTGCTGAAGCCCGGTGGAGCGATCATTCCGCGCGGCTTGCGGATGTTGATCGCGAGCACGTCTTCGGCCAAGGCGCGCGCGCGCGCCGAAGCGTGGCGTCATGATCCCGTACCCGCCGCCTATCGCTGGCTTGAGGAATACGGCCTCAACACCAAGCATCCGCATTTTTTCACACAGGACGAGATCGCCAGCGAACCCGCAATTCTGGGCGAAGTCGATCTGACCGCCGATGCGCCTGATGATTTCCACTTTACCGCAAAGCTCACCGCAAGCACAGCGCATGTCATGCAAGGCCTTGCGGGCTGGTTCGCCTGCGAATTGGCGGAAGATGTCTGGCTGACAAACTCGCCTCTTGAAGAACGCGCGATGGCGCGCAATCAGGTATTTCTGCCAATCCGCGATCCGCTTGCGCTCGCCGCAGGAGATGAGGTCGAAGTGAGCTTGCGGCTGCGCTTCGACAGTGAAATGTTCGCCTGGAGCGTGCGCGGCCCGGACGGGAAGCGGCAGAAAATGTCGACCTGGAAAAGCGCCATCCTGAGCGAGGATGATCTGGCCCGCGGCGCGCTGGCATGATCACGTTCGAAGCGCATTCCCCCAGGGCGCAGGGCACGCTCGACGATCAGCCTTTCGACCGATGGATCACTGCCGATGGTGATGTCGCGGCCCAGTTCTACAGGCGCGGACCGCAGGCTTACATGGTGCGCTTTCCCGATCAGGCTGACTTTTCCATCCGCCTCGAAGCCAGCGGCGAACAGGTCAGCGCGTTTCCGGTGCCGGGCCTATCGTCTGCCGCGCTCGATACACTTTACCGCAACGCCATTGTGCCTATTATCGCCAATCACCGTGGCGGGCTGTTCCTGCACGGCAGCGCGGTCGCCCTGAACGCCCACGGACACCGGGGCGCGGTCGCCTTCATGGGCCTTTCGCGCCGCGGAAAGACCACGCTCGCCGGAGCCTTTGCTGCCGCTGGCCATCCTTTCCTCAGCGAGGACACTGTGGCGCTTGAGCATTCGGACGCGCAATATCTGGTGCAGCCGATGCGCCCGGTGCTGCGCGTCTTTCATGACAGCGCGAGCTTCCTTCTCGGCAATGCGCCGGTCTGGGATGATCCCGATGCCAAGAGCGAAGTCGATGCGAGCGGGGCGCTGCCCTTTGCCAATATTGCCGCGCCGCTGCGCCATATCTTTTTGCTCGGCTCGGGCGAAGCGGACGATGTGCGCATCACAAGGCTTGGCGAGGCACAGGCGATTGCGCAATTGATGCAGCAGGCCTTCGTGCTCGATGTCGAGGACAAAGCGCGCTTGCGCGGCCATTTCGAGCGGGTGGCTGCTCTTGCAGGCGCAGTGCCGTGCCATATGCTTGACTATCCGCGCCGCTATGATCAGTTGGCGCGGGTAATTGCAGCTATTGAAGCGCTCGGCGCGGGATGATGGGCAGATGGAATTGAGTGATGTGGTCTCGGCGTGCGACGATGTGGTTGCGCGCGAAGTGGCAGGCGAAGCGGTCCTGCTCAATCTGGCAAGCGGCACTTATTTCGGGCTGAACGATACCGGCAGCATGATCTGGCAGATGATCGAGGAGAACAGCGCCTCGATCGCGGAAATCTGCGATGCCGTCGAAGAGGAATATGACGTCGAGCGCGAGGATGCCGAGCGCGATGTGCTCGCGCTCGTCGAACAGCTCGTCGAGCACGGTCTGCTGATGGTCGAGGACGCGGTCGAGGACGAGGACCAGGAGGTCTAGGCCTCGCGCAAACTCGCGATACAGGGCACTTCGCGCGCGTTGCCCCCGGCAATTTCGATAATCCTGTCCGCCAGCGCGAGGCTCGCGCGGCGATGCGTGACGATGATAACCGTGCGCCCTGCGAGCGCGCTCTTGCAGGCCTCGACAAACGCCGCCTCACCATCGAGATCGTACATCGAGGTCGCCTCATCGAAAATGAGAATCGGCGGATCGAGGACTAGCGCGCGTGCCAGGGCAATGCGCTGACGCTGCCCGCCCGAGAGGCGCACGCCGTGATCGCCGATTTGCGTATCGAGGCCAAGCGGCAGCGACGCGATGAATTCCTCTGCCTGCGCCAGTCGCGCCGCGGCGGCAATCTGCTGCTCACTCGCATCGGCCATGCCAAAGGCGATATTGTCGCGAACGCTGCCGTTAAAAAGCAGCGCACGCTGCGGCACCAGCCCGATCTGGCGGCGCAAATGCTGCACCTGCATCGCCGCGATGTCCTCGCCATCAAGCGTGATACGTCCCGCTTGCGGCGCATAGAACCGCAGCAGCAGATTGATGAGCGTGGATTTCCCGGCTCCGTTCTGCCCAGTAAGCGCCACGATCTCGCCCGGCGCAATCGCCAGATCGACCGCGCGCAGTGGCCCCTCGCGTCCCGGATAGGCGAAAGTGACATTCTCGAAGGCAATTCGCCCGCCCGCGCGCCCGGACACCGTGCCATTCTCGTAATTGGCTTCCACAGGCTGCGCCAGAACATCTTCCAGCCGCTCGAGCGTGCCGCGCGCCCATTGAAAGCGGCCGTAAAAATCCGCGAGCGCCCCGACCGGACGCGTGAGCAAGGCGGCATAGAGGAGGAAAGCGAACAGCTCGCCTGCACTCTTCTCCTCCGACACCAGCTCCTCGCCCAGAACAAGGATCAGCCCGATTGCCGCGACGGCTGAAACCAGCGCAATTACCGGGCCGAGCATGGCTGAGATGCGGTCCTGCGCAAAGGTCAGCGCGCGCACTTCCTCGGCAAGAGCCGCATAATTGCGCCTCTGCCGCTCCTCCACGGCAAAGGATTTGATCGCGGCAAGCATGGCGAGGTCTTCTTCCGCGGCGCTGATCAAGGCCGCATTGGCCGCCCGCGCCCGCCCCGCCAGCATGCGCAAGCGCCGCCCGACAAGCTTCACCGCAATGGTGAACACCGGCACCAGTAACGGAACAAACAGCGCCAGCATCGGATCGATCGCGAACAGCAGGACGACCGCGCCCGCGGCGGTGAGGATCATGGCGGGCGCGCTGGCCAGCGTGCTGGTGAGAAAAGTGCTGAGATTGTTGACCTCGTAGGTCATCAAGGCGAGCAGATCGCCCTGCTTGCTCGCATCGTGAAATGCCATCGGCAGGCCTTGCACATGGGCATAGGCCTCGGTCCGCAAATCCGCGAGAACGCGCCCCGATGTCCGCGCCGAGATGATCGAAGCCGCGATATTGAGCACGCTTGTGACTATCAGCGCCGCAAGCAGCAGCCCCACGATCAGCGGCAGATCGATCGCACCCGCGGCCAGCACTCCGCCAAGCAACTGGCCCGCAAGCCATGGGATCGCCAGCATTGCCAACGAACCCACGATCGTCAGCGCGCTGATCAGCGCGATTTGCGCGCGATAGGGCGCGGCGCGGCGCAAAAGGAAGCGGGCATCCATCAGCCTGCTTTCGAACCACTGCTGCGCAAGGCGATTTCGAGCAGCCTGCGCAAATGCAGCAGCGCGGTCGGCCAGCGGTCGGCTTGCGGATATTTCCACAGAAGATGCCGCCGCGCCGGGAAAGCATTGGCGAGCAGAAAATGGGCCTTGGCGCCAATGCCGCGGCTGGCCGAAAAATCGGTGAGGAATTCGCCAAGCTGACTGCTTTGCGTGAGATAGCGCGACAGCGCGGTCTGCTGCGGTGCGGCACGCAGGATGCTTTCGGCAGAGGCGGGAACAGGCGTGCC
>DAIQNS010000003.1:10182-26326 GCA_036788315.1 Alteraurantiacibacter sp.
AGGACAATGGCTGCAATTCCCCGTTCGGCGCCAATCCGGGCAAGCAGCGCCCAGTCCGCCTCGCTGAATTGCTGCGCCAGCAGATGATTGTCGAGCGACCAGATCAGGCGGTGACCGCCCATCACCCTTTCCTCGCTAACGAAATAGCCCTTGGCCCGGTGCCATGCCTGATTGGCGGCGCCCTGGATGAAGGTGAGCACGTGCAACGGCGCCATGGCGGATGGGCAAAGGCGGGGGAGCGGCACGCTTTGCGCAAAATATTCCGCGCTGCGCAGCACCTGCTGGAGCGCGGGACTATCGTTAGGCTGCCAATGCAGATCGATCGCATGGACCATGCCAAAACCTGTATCAAGCAGCCAGCTTTCCTGGAAAAACAGGCCGTGGGGATCTTCCCTTGGCTCCCAGCCTGCCTTTCTCAATACGGCGCGGCTGGCGGCAAGATCGGGGCTCTGGATCAACAGATCGGTATCGCCCCTGCGGCGCATGGCGGGATTGTCATAGACACAATAAGCGAGCGCAGTGCCCTTCATCAACCGTGCCGCAATGCCCTTTGCGGCAAGCGCTTCGAGCACTGTCACGAGCGCGCCTGTGTGCGATTCTTCCCAGAACACCTGCGCCTGCGCTTCGCAGCGGATGGCGTCCCGCAAACCCTGCGGCCAGCTTGCCAATTGCCCCGGCCGCTCAGCCAGAATGAGCGCGATGCCGTGAAACTCCACGCGCCGCCACACAGCCGCGCCATCGTTCCAGCCCGGTGGCCATGACTGCGCCTCGCCGCGCAGCGATGCTGCGAGAAACGCGTCCATGGCCTCAGTAGCCGGATCAGGGATGTCGCTCGCCTCCACAAGCGACGTTCTAGCGCAGACTTGCATCTCCGCCAGAGCCAACGGTAAAAAAGCCCCGGGAGTGTGCCAGACCGGTGCCGCCTCGCCTCACGGCGCGCGCCGTGCGCCAAGCATCAGAACAGCGCCCGCAAAGTCTCGAGTTCCTCGTGCAGCGTGGCCACTTCGCCCGCCGTCAGATGCGTGCTCAAGGCCGTGCCCCACACGCGATGGACAATATCGTTGCCGTTCGCGCCGATGCGGAACGTTGTGGCCGTCATGCTGGCATTGGGTGTGATCGCAACGCTGCCAATCTCGATGCCGTCTGGATCGTAAAGCCGCGCAGTCGTCCCGTCGCTTGTCGCAGTGTATGGGCCAAGCTTTGTGCGGGTGACGCCTGTGAAGGTAACGTGCGCCGAGTGCGCCCGGAAGCGCACCTCGGAGGTGCGGAACGAAAGGCCAATACTTGGCGTGCCACTATCCGACGAGCCGACAATATAGTTCGTGCTATTGCCAAGCTCGGTCAGAATGGCGGTAACCGAGATGCTTGTCAGCGTGGTGACCGCAGAGGGATCGACAAACAGGTCAACAATCTGATTGTTCGCCGTCGCCTTGTAGCCATTGCTCGCCCACGGCAGAGCGGTGACGCCAGCCTGCGCCGCAATGATCGCGGGATCGTCAATGCGGATCGTGCTGGCAATCTCGCTGCCGAGCGAAAGCACCTGCGCCTTGACCTTGGTAAGCAGGCCCGCCGTATCGAGCGCGGCATAGAAATCATCCAGCCCCGCTGCCTGCGTTGGCGAAAGCGAAGCCCCGCCCTCTGTGGCGAGCGCATCAAGCCAGTCCTGCGTATCGGTGCGATAGGTCACGTCAGCCGTTCCGGTGAGTTCCCACGTGGCCGAGACGCCGCCGATGGTGACGACATAATCCTCAGTGACGCCATCGGCAGGAGCCGTCTCGCGCACCGAGAATTTCTGGAACTTGTCGATGAAGCCGGGTGTCTCGGTCCAGTCGGTATGCAGGCTGTCATTCCAGTTCAGAATGCGCATTTCAAGGCCAGCGGGAAGCGTGACCGCAGCCCGCCGCTCGATGCCTGCAATCGTGACGGTATTGCTGGAGATAACGGTGCCCTCCGCCCCGCTCGAAGCCGGGATGGTGAAGGCTGCGGGCACAGCATCGGTGATGCTGCCATAGGTGGCGGTGTAAGTGCCCGCGATGGCCGCATAGACGCGCAGACCCTTCTGCGTCGTCCAGCTGTCGATGTTCCAGGTGGTCGGCTCGATGGGATGGATTTGCGTGAAGTTGGCGGTGTCAAAATCAAGGTCGATGACTGTCGCGTTGCCGTCGGCAAGAGCACCTGCAATCTGCCCCTCGCGCACCTGATAGCCGCGCGCAAAGCCCGCAGTGTTATTGACAACCGGGCCAACCGCATAACCCAAGGGGCGAATGCGCTCGATGACAAAGAAGGCATCTGCCGAAATGCGCGAGCGGAAGGCAGGGATGAAGTTGCCGATGTTCGTGCCATAGGCTGCCGCGAAGGTATCGCTGTTGGCGTCGGCCTCGCCCTGGTTCATCGCGGCGACTTCCTCGAAGACCGTGTGCGAAGTGTTCGCTGCAAGCCATGCAAACAGGGCATCGCGCTGGCTTTCGAGCGAAGCGAAGTGACCGCCCGGTGTGTCGGGGTTCCAGTTGACCGCGAGGTTCTGGCCGTTTTCACCTTGCTTGATGATGTAGATCGGGAGCGTGTCGCCAGCAGTGCGATACTGGTAGGCGATCTCGGCTTCACTGCCCCAGCGCGGCCCCTCTCCGCCATCGTCCGAGTTGGTCCCCGCGACATAGGCCTCGGGAAGGCCGGTTGATCGGTTGAGAATGAAGGTATCGGCAAGGCTGGTATAGCGCGCGGGCGGGGTTCTCCCCCCGGTATCGGCAGTCAGAGAGTTCGACTGGCCGAAAACGTAGATAATGCGCGCGGTCGCCGATAGCGATGGAGGTGTGATTGCGAGAGCCACGGGCTGACTCGCGCCATTGCCCTGCCTGTCGATAGCTTCGAAAGTAAACGCATAGCTCGATCGCGTCGCATGCTCTGTCGGACCGAGCGACCAGGCCCCGCTATCGGGATCGAGAGTGACCAGTGATGCATCCTGCCCGCTGATCAGCCAGCTAACCTCCTCCTCGGCAGTCAACTGGCCTTCGATGAGGCCGCCCTCGACGTAGCTTCCGGAAGGATCGGCGCTGGTGATGAGGGGTGCTGTGACATCGCTGCCGACCGGAGCGCGCTCGGCGCCAACCGGAGCAACCGGGCTGCGGCGCGCGTTATTCTTCGCGTCATAGCGGATGCTCGATGGTTTGGGATAGGCAAGCAATGCCCCTTGGGGCGTGAAATCACCTTCCGAGGCATTGGCGAAATTGCCTAGCGCGCTTCCCCCCAGCGTCGTCCCCGTCGCATTGGCAGGCACGCTCGCGCCTGCGTTCAGATGATTGTTGGCAATGACGAGATCGGCATCGAACCCGCTCCCGTTCCATTCGAGCGAGCGCAGCGCATTGTTGGCAAGCAGGCAATAAGCGTCAGGATCATATCTCAACGCTCCACCAAAATCGCGGCGCAAGAGGAAGCGCTGATTGGGCAGTGTGTTGTGCGCAAAGATCACATGGCTGTTGCCATTGGCAAACTGGCTCGCACTCACCCCGGCATCGCCCATGAAGGCATTGTTGGCAAAGACGATATCGCGGCTGTCGGCATCCTTGAGGAAGAACACCTGCGTCTCGAGCAGCCCGGTGCCCGTATTGCCCCAGGCAATGCGGTTCTCGCCGTTCCACTGGAAGATGTCGGCATGGGTGTCGAAGAAGGTCTTGACCGAGAACGCGCCCGCAGTGTTCATGCTCCACGCGCCAACAGTGCCATCGGCCTGCAAAGCAGCAGCAAGCCGCGTCACATCGTCAGCCGTCGCGCTCCAGCCTGCAAGGCCATTGAGCCATGCCACGACATTCTCGATGGTGTAATTGGTGTTCGCGGTGAAGGCGGCAAAGCCGGTCTGCACGGTGAAGGTGCCCACGGGCGAGCCGTTCACGCTGGCGGTGAGCACGCGGTTGTTGGAGGCATTGCTGCCCGACATCGCGAGCGTCGAATTCGCCGGGCCGGTGCCATTGATCGCGTTGAGATAGGAGCGATACCACGAGCTGTCATGGCTCGTGATCGTGTTGCCGATATCGCAGAAGCTCTGAAAGAAAACATCGCCCCAGGTGTTGGTGAAGGTGCAGCCCCGGTTGAGCTGGCATCCGCTGCCCGCGCTCCACAGGTTGCTGACATTGCACTCGGTCATCCAGCCATTGTTGCGGATGAGGAAGGGCAGGAGGTTGCGCGAGTTCTTCCAGCGCAGCGAGTTGCGGCCCGCCGAATTGGTGAGGTTCACCCCGTCAAGCCAGTGCGGCTGCGCGCCGGGTTCGGTCAGGAGCTCGTTCGAGCGGACGAAATCGAAAGTGATGTTGTTGCCCACAAAGCGCAGCGGACCGCGCCGGGGGCGGAAATTGCCGTCGTCGTCGGTCGGGCGCGTGAAGGTGACCGGGACATTCGCCCGCACGGTGATCCAGCCCGTTGCCTGATAGGGAAAGTTGCTGCTGACCAGATCGTAATCGGTGCCGCCCGTGATCGTGATCAGCGGATGCTGAAGGTTCTGCGCGCGGATGTGATCGAGCGCCGCCAGCATGCTCTGGAAGCGCAGCCCGCTTGCCGCCTGCGTGCTGTCCACCTCGAGCTGCGCATCATAATGCGTCGCGCTTGGCAGGAAGGTATAAGGCCCGATGACGCGGTTTTGCATTGTGTCATCGCGCGGGACAGCCTCGAAATAAACATGCGCGATCCCGGTGGTACCCGCAGGCTTTTGCAGATCGGCCCACCAGCCGAAATAGCGCACCGTCTCGCCATTGGCATCAGCAAAAGAGCGAAGGCTCGGCGCGCCGACATCAAGGCTGTTGCCTTCGAAATGGACAATGACTTTTTCGAGCCCGAGATTATCGATCAATGTGCCGCCGTCACTGGCCGCAGCGATGACGCCGACCAGAAGCCGGTTGGTAAACGCCTGATTGGGCGTTGTAAGAAGGCGCAGGGCGGGCTTAGCCATGGTGCGCACGGGATCGCTCGGGACCACGCCGCCATAGCCGCTTCCGGCACTGCCGGTCCAGGCGGCAGCCGGGCCGATCAGGCTGGCGGTATCAGCCGGCGACCCGCCGCGGGATGTGCGCGGGCTCGAAAGCGCGCCAAAGCCAAGCCCGTAGCGCCCCATCAGGAAAGGCCCACCAGGCTTGCAGCGCTTGTGCCCGTAGCACGAACGGCGCGCACACGGACATCGAGGATACTGCCGGACTGGAGGTTGCGGAAGATGATTTCGTTGGTCCCGCGCAAAGTAACGAGCGCAATATCGCCGCCTTCGCCAATGTAGAGTGCTTTGGTGGGCACCGGCAGATCCTGCGTGTCGCTTGGCAGTATCTCGAAGCACTGTTCAGCCGGGGCCATCGGGCTATCGGTCAGATATTTGAAGGGATCGTTGCTCACTGCGTTCTCCATTGATAACGATCAGCCGGCTAGAGATTCCCTGAAACTGTAGGAAAGCCCTTTTCCCTACCCACTTGCCTGTATTTTTCCCTGCCCAGTTCTTTGCCGTTTTGCACCATCCATGACTTGCAGCTTTGCCGCCTTGGGGACAATATGCACCACTCGATATTCGCAAGGATGTCCGTTACGGACGTGTGATGGCAAGCTTACCTTTCTCTTCAATTCAGGCTCCGGTCGGTCGGCAGCGTTTTTCGCTGCTTGGCCTACTGCCCTTGCTGCTGCTGTTCTATGCGACCTTGCTGCCTCCCGAAGTGCGCCTGAATTTCCTCGAGCAGACCTTGTACGCCCCGCGCATCGTCATCCTCGTCTTGCTGCCATGGATTATCCGCAGGCTCGTGAGCGGTGCCTTGCGCATCGGCCTGCCCGATTATCTGATGTTTCTTGGCGTGTTCTGGATGATCGTGTCGTTCATCGCCTTTTACGATCTTGAGAGCGGTCTGGTGCGCGGTTCGGCAATCGCTTTCGATGTTATTGCAGGCTATCTGATTGCCCGTCTCAGCATTCGCAACAGCACGGATTTTCTGCGTTTTCTGGTGCTTATCGTTCCGGGAGTTCTTGCGGTGGGCCTCATCATGATGCTCGAAAGCGTGAGCCATCAGCACATTATCCGGCCCCTTGCGGCCGAAGTGTTCGGGCCCCTGTCGATCTACCGCGATGGCAATGAAATCGGACAGATGGCCGGCTTCACAACCGAATTGCGCCTGGGGCTTCTGCGCGCAGGTGGGCCGTTTTCGCATCCCATTCTCGCAGGCCTGTTCATGGCGAGCATGTTGCCGATATTCTTCTATTCCGGCCTGCGCGGCTGGCCCTTGTGGCTCGGCGCCTCGCTCGGCTTTTTCGCCATTTTCAGCGGCAGCTCGGCGGCCATCCTGGGTCTAATCATGTCGCTGGGCCTGCTTGCGTATGACTGGGTGCAAAAGCGTGTCGACTTTCTCGATTGGCGCAAATTCCTCCTCGCCGGAGCCGCAACGCTCGGCATTCTCCAAATGCTGTCGCAAAATGGCCTCATCTCGGTTCTGGTGCGTTTCACGCTCGACCCGCAGACGGGGCAATTCCGCCTGCTCATTTGGCAATATGGTGTCCGCTCAGTGCAGAACCATCCGCTGATTGGCATTGGCTATACCGAATATGAGCGCGCCTTGTGGATGCCGCCCACCATCGACAATCACTGGCTGCTTTTGGCCATTCGCCACGGTCTCGCTACGCCGGTGCTCATCGCGCTTGCCTGCGGAATGATCATTTACCGCCTCTCGCGCATGAGCCTCTATCAAAATGAGATCGGGCGACGTTTCTATGTCGGCTTTGCCATTGGCCTGTTTGTCTTTGCACTACTCGGCTTTACCGTCGCCTTCTTCGGTTCTGTTCAATACTGGTTCTACATGCTGATGGGAGTGGGCATGTCCTTGTGCCTGCCGCGATCGACAGATCCCGCCTTCGCCGCGCCCGCTACACCGCCTCCCGAATTCGCCGTGGCGCGGTGATTGCAGCACATGGGTGTAAACGCGAGTAATGGTATGAAATGGCGCTCGCTGTGAGCTCGACCAATCCGGCGCCCGAAGTGACCGTCATCATGGTGAGTTACAACACTTGCGCGCTTACTCTCACCGCGCTTGAAACCTTGTTCGCCAATGCGGGCGATATCGCTATGCATGTGACCGTCTGGGATAATGCCTCGGCCGATGGCTCGGCGCAGGCGATTGCCGAGCGCTTCCCCGAGGTGGAGCTGATCCGTTCGCCCGATAACATCGGCTTTGCCGCCGCCAACAACCGCGTCGCCGAACGCGCGCAAACCGAGTGGCTCGTGCTGCTCAACCCTGATACGCAAACCCATCCGGGCGCGATTGCCCGCCTCGTCGCTTTCGGCAAGGCGCATCCCGAGGCCGGTATTGTGGGCGGGCGGACAGTCTTTCCTGACGGCTCGCTCAACATCGCCTCGTGCTGGAAACAGATGACCCCGTGGAGCCTGTTTTGCGCCGCGACGGGCCTTGCGCGCGCCTTCCCCGATAGCGCCTTCTTCAATCCCGAAGCGATGGGCGGCTGGCAGCGCGACAGTGTGCGCGAAGTCGACATTGTGGTTGGCTGCTTCCTCGGTATCCGCACGCAGCTCTGGCGCGAGCTTGGTGGCTTTGACGAGCGCTATTTCATGTATGGGGAAGAAGCCGATCTGTGCCTGCGCGCCGCCGCCAGCGGATTTCGCCCGATGATCACGCCCGATGCGCAGATCATGCATCTGGTTGGTGCGTCGACGAAGCGACGCGAGGACAAGATGGTCCAGCTCATGCGCGCCAAGGCCACTTTGGTGCGCGATCACTGGCATGCGATGCTGCGGCCGCTGGGCCTTGCTCTTTTGTGGTGGTGGATTGCCAACCGGCGACTTGCGACAGGCCTCGCGGCCTTTCTGGGACAGTCCGAAACGGCAGAGATGTGGCGCGGCGTCTGGCGTAAACGGCGCGATTGGCTACGCGGCTATTGAGACTGGCGCGCGGCGCTGCACAAGCCTGCACGAAACTTCGCTGCGATGGATTGCGGCAGGAACTGCTCTGCCGCAGCGCTGTTCTGCCACTCGCGCAGTTCCGCTTTCAGGACAGTGCTATCACGCGCCAGCACCGTCATTGCCTCGGCGATTTCGCTCACGCTGCGGGCATCGACAGCAATGGCAAACGGGCAACCATCGAAATAGCCATCAACCGCCGCGCCTTTGGGATAGATGATCGGCAGGCCTGACAGCAGCGCTTCGATGAACACGAGGCCGAAGCTCTCACGCAGCGAGGGAAGGACAAAGCCCGAAGCTGCATTCATTGCATAGCGAAGCTCGGCGCGGTTCAACTCGCCTGCCAGCGCTATGTTTGCCCGCCCGCCGATGACGCTACAGCACTGCTCGACATCCTTCGCTGCGCCGCCGCCCACAATCGTAAGCCCGCAATCGGGCACACGCTGGGCCAGAATATCCATTGCCTTGGCCATGCGCGCAAGGTTCTTGCCTTTGCTGTTGTGCAGGTGAAAAGCGCTCAGCAATCCCCGCCCCGCAGGATCCGGAGGCTGGATATTTGCAAAGTCCAGCGGGCATGGCAATACTTCGCTCGGCCCCCCGCGCGGCCCTAGCAGCCGCTCGGTTTCCTTCAAGGACCAAGGCGCAAAGGAAAACACATGCGCCGCGCCGTGGAACACCTTGTTGATGCATGGGCGCAGATCTGGCCGGCTGCGCAGCACCTTGAGGTCGGTATTGCCTTGGATGGTGATGGCATAGGGGACGCCCAGCCTGGCCGCGGCTTGGCGCACCGCGATCCCTTCGATGCTCAACTTGTGCCCCACCAGCAGATCGGGGCGCGGCCCTGAGGACAAGCGCGCCGCGAGCCAATCGCCAAGCTGGCGCAACGCTGCGGCGTGGAAGAGTCCCTTGCCCGGCGCATGATAGCAGACCGTTTCGCCAAAAACCTCCGTCTGCGCTTCGATCGCAAAGACAGGTCGGCCCGCGCCTCTTATCGCGCTCCTGAGCAGATCCAAGGGGCGCGGCGAGATGCGGTTTAGCGAGAACACATGATGATCGAGCGGAGCGGGCACGAGATCGATCAGCCGCCGGATTACGGGCGTCTTGCGCGCCTCGACGCCATCGGGAAAATCCGCGCGGACATGGCAGATCGCAAGCAGTCCTTCAGAAGCGGAGCGCCCCGATCCATGCAGATGGTCAGCGCCTTCACCCATCCCGTTCCCTCTCGCCCGGATGGAAAATCAGCTACGCCGATTTGCTGTCATAGCTGTAATAGCGGTATTGGTAATCATAGCTTTCACCGGCATCGAGCGCGCGATATTTGGTCAGCACAACGCCGAGCAGATTGGCGTTCATGTCGCGCAGGCGGCCAATGGCCTGGCGCGCTTGCCCGGCCTGCGCGCTGTTTGCCTCCACGATGAAGATCACGCCATCGACAAAGCGCGACAGCAGCGGAGCATCGGCAATGCCCAACACTGGCGAGCTGTCGATCACGATCACGTCATAGCGCGCGCGGCATTTTGCGAGCAGTTCATTGACGAGGCCCGACGAGAGGATCTCGGCTGGATTGTCAGGAATTGCTCCCACGGGCAGCACGTCGAGATTATCGTCTCCGCCGCTGACGATCGCCTGCTCGAGCGGAACATGCATATAGATCGCCTCGACCACACCGGTTTTGGGCCTCTCGTCGAAGAGATGGCCCGCCACCGAGGGACGCCGCAGATCCATGTCGATCAACAGGGTCTTCTTGCCGATCGAGGCATATTTGCGTGCAACCGCGACCGCCGAGGTGGTCTTGCCCTCGGATGACTGGCTGCTCGTGAACAGGATCACCGGATTGCTGACATTGGCGAGACGGTAATCCAGCGTAGCCCTGATCGAGGCGTAGGCTTCGCTTATCGGGCTGAAGAAATTGCCTATCTCGTCAGGCACTTCCTTGGCAATGAAAGGCGTCTGCCCGATCATGCGCGCGCCCAGCTTGCGTTCGACATCCTCACCCGAACGCAGCTTGTCATCGAGCGTTTCGCGCAGCACCGCAATGCCCACCGCAAGCGCGAGACCAAGCAGCAGAGCGGCAGCGAGATTCTTCGGCAGATTGGGCGAGGAAGGCGCTCGTGGGACGGTCGCGCGGTCGAGCAGCGAGACATCGCTGCTACGGATATTGGAGGCGGCTGCCAGCTGGTTGAAGCGGTACATGAGCGCGTCGAGCTGCGTGCGCAGACCTTGTGCATCGCGTTCGAGCAGATTGTACTGCACGCGGCGATCCTGCTCGCTCATCGTCTGCGCCGAGATAGTGCTCAGCTCACCTTGCAAGGCGGCTTCTTGCCGCTGCGCAACGGTGTATTCGTCGCGGATCGAGCGCTTGATTTCAGCAGAGGCACTGGCGACCTGCTCGCGCAGCGCACCGAGTTCGCGGTCAAGCTCGCGCACCTGGGGGTAGTCCGCCTGATAGCGTTCGCTCAGCGTCATCCGCGCGGCTTCGGCTTCTGCGATGCGGCTGCGCAGACTTTGCACTGTCGGGCTGTCGCGCACTTCGGGCAACTGAGTTGCGGGAATTTCGGCGACTGCGCGCCAGCGCTGTTCAGCGGCAATCCGTGTGGCTCTTGCCGCCATCACGGCGGCATTGATGCTCGAGAGATTCTCAACGGTCATCGTGGTCGCGGTTCCCGTTGTGCCCGAGCCGAGCCCGTCTCCCATGCCGCCGCCGCCGCCGCCGCCGGGCATGGAATTGCCGATGATGCGGTTTTGCCGGGCATAGCCGATCGCTGCAAGCTCAGCCTGACGCAGATTTTCGCGGGTCTGCGCAATCTGCTCTTCGAGATATTCGCGGGCATAGGAATTTGCCTCAACGCCCTGCAAAAGGCTCGAGGCGACGAAATTTTCTGCATAGGCATTGGCCACTTGTGCAGCGAATACGCCGTCATCGGAGCTGAAACTGATCGCCAGAATGCGGCTGTTGGGCAGGTTTTCGACATCGACGCTGCCCGAAAGATAATCGATCAGAGCTTCGCGCCGAGCCTGCGGCGTCATCGCTGGCGCATCGGCCGGCGCGGATGCTGCCTGCTTTTCCACCAGATCCAGCGAATCGACGACCGAGGCGGCCATGCTGCGGCTGCTTACGACGCTCGCCAGCGTGTTAAGATGCGTCGAAAGCTCGTTGGCGGAGATATACGCGCCAAGCTCGGCGCCTTCGATGATCTCCTGCCCCTGATTGTTGACGCGCACCGTTGAGGTTGCTTCGTAGATGGGCGTCATCAACATGGTCAGGATCAGGCCCATGACCGCCACAAGTCCGGTCACACAGATGAGGACAAGGCGCTGCCGCCAGAGCATCGCACGCACGTTTGCAGCGTTCAGGAAGCCGCCCACAGGGATTCCTGCACGGCTATCCCCGTCACCCGGGAGATAGCGGTCGACCATATTGCCGGGCGCCGAGAGCGATTGATTATCTTGCAGCATTATTTCGTCCCGGGCCCTTAATATCGTACAAACAGTCCGGCGAGCGGCACTGTCTTGAGGAAGTCCTGCCAGAACACGGTAAGCCCGTCAGTTCCCATCACGATCCTGTCGCCCGGCTGGAGCACGGGATCGATCATCGTCCCGGCGCGAACCGCCTGATAGTCGAACTTGGCCACTTCGCGCCCTTCAGGCGTGTCGCGAAAAACAGCAACCTGCGTCAGCTTGGCAATCCGGTCGGGGCCCTCGGCAAGCGAAATTCCGCCTGACAGGCGCGTACCGGGCACGAATTCATAGACGCCTGGCAGTTTCACCGCGCCTTCGACCGTAACAAGGTGCGATGCGTATTTCACAATGTTCACGGCAACCGCGGGATTGTGCAGATAGCGCGCGCCCAGTGCCCGCTCGACCTGGTTCTGAAACTCCAGCGCAGTGAGGCCAGCAACCTGCATCGAGCCGATCAAGGGCAGCGAAATGCGGCCATCGGCATCGAGCGCGACCGATTCGAGCGAGAGTTGTTCCTCGCGAAACACCTGCACGCTGATCACGTCAGCCGGACGCAGGATATAATCGGCATCGAGCGTGTCTGCGTAATCTTGCTGATTGAGCGCCGCGTTGGTGACGGCGGAGGCCGCGCCCGGGGATGCATCAGGCCCCGAGGCGCATGCAACCAGGCTCAACCCGAGCAGGCCGAGCGCAACACGCGGCGACCAGCGCGCAACCGAAAGGATAATCATTTCAACAATCCCAGTACTTTCATTTTGCCTTGAACCGGCAAGCATCGCCCCTCGCCCGTGGCGATTACGTAGTAGAATTCTTCTACACAATTGCGCCGCACGCGCAATGCGTTGCTGGCCGAAAAGCGTCGCCAGCAAAGACTTGCATGATGCCGCGGGTTTGCGCATGGCTTGGGATGTTTTCGGGGGGAAAAGCTCCATGCTCGATTATCTGGCGTGCCTTGCCTACGGTCTGGCCGCAATTGTGAGCCTGCTGGCGGCCCGAACCGCGCATGCCAGCGGGCGTGGCCGCGGCGATATGGCCGTCTGGCTCGGCGGTGCAGCTCTGCTGAGCTTGCTGATAGTGGTGCGGCTTGCTGATGGGGAAGACATTGCGCGCGGGATGTTGCGCGGCTTTGCGGCTCTTGAGGGCTTCTACAATATGCGCATGGCCGGGCAGATTGCCGCGCTGATCGTCCTTGGTGGCCTGCTTGCATTGGGTTGGCGCAAATTTCAAGCCGACCTTGTAGTAAAACGTGGCTCCATCAGCGCCAAATTCATCCGCGCGGCCATTCTTGCCATGTTCGGTTTCGTGCTGCTGTATGGCTTGCGGGTGATTTCGCTCCATGCCGTGGACAGCGTGCTCTATGCTGGCCCGCTGCGCCTGAACTGGCTGCTCGAAGCGGGCTTGGTCATCCTGCTCTCCGGAGCGGCGGGCCTCTATCTTCGACATTGCCGCAAGCACCCCAAGGGGAATGCGCGAGAAGGCATGCCAAGCCGCATCAGGCGCCAATGAAATCTGCCACCGAAGCGATCAGCCGCGCGCGCTCGGCCGGGGCTTGATCGCCGAGAGGCTCGGGCGGATTGCAGAGCGCCGCGCGCAAACCTGCCGCATCGTGGGCAATCGCAATGTCGCTGGCGGTGGCAAGCTGAGCTGCAGTGGCCATCTGGTGATCGTTGCGATGTTCGCCAAGAGCAAAGCGGCGCGGCACCATGATCAGGGGTTTGCGCAGACGCCGTGCGGTCAGGACGGTGCCGATGCCGGCATGTCCGATCACGAGCCGCGCATCGCAGAAAGCCGCCTCGAAAGCATCGGGCGCCATGAAAGCCTGCGCCCGCATCGTTGTGCTGTGCCATTGCGGATCGGCACTTTGGAAGACGATCGCCTCGTTACTGCTGCTCGCAATCTCGTGCAGATATTGCGCCAGCCGAGGGAAGGGCAGCTGTGTGCCGACTGTCGCGAATATCACAGCACGCGTCCGGCAAACCGGCTCCCGGCAGCTTCCGCGACATGCGGCCATTGCGAGAGATGGAGCGAGGCGACACGCCGTGCCATGCGCCCCGCCCAGGACAACTCCTCGACATTGGCAACGCTGTCGATCCACATGCCCCGCGCTCCGACAAACCTGCCCAGCGCCAGCGCGAGGAAGCCCGGCAAGGCTCCGGTCGTCACGATTCGGTGCGGCCGGAACTGCACGACGATGCGCGCAAGTTGCGCGGCGCACAGGATCGCGGCGGCTTTCTGGTCGGCATTGCAATCGCGCACGATGGCGCAGTTTGCGATGCCGGCGCGGTCGGGCAATCCGGCGAGCGTGGTCACGAACAGGCATTCGTGCGCGGCAAACGCCGGACGCAGCAGCATCAGCTGTTCCCAGTGCCCTCCAGCGGAAGCCACTGCGAGCACCCTGCGCCTCTGCTCTGCCATCTTCCCTCCCTGTCCCTGCGCTGCGTATCAGTACGCACGGTCATGCATAAGCACCTGAACCGTCCCGAAGATGATCGCGATATCGCGCCACAAGCTCCAGTCGCGCAGGTATTCCAGATCCGATTGCAGGCGCTTTTCGAGATCGCTTTCCTCGTCGGTCGCGCCGCGATACCCGCGAACCTGAGCAAGCCCGGTAATGCCCGGGCGCAGGGTGTGACGCAGCCAGTACCGGCGGTCCACTTCCCAGAACAGTTTGTTGCCAGCTTGCGAACCGAGCGCGTGCGGGCGCGGGCCGACAATGCTCATGTCGCCGCGCAAGACGCTCCAAAATTGCGGCAATTCATCAATTGAAGTGCGGCGGATGAGCTTGCCGATATGGGTGATCCGCGCATCCTCGCGGCGTGCGGAAAGCTGGCCCTCGCTATCGGCCTTGTCGGCGCGCATGGAACGGAATTTCAGGATGCGGAAGAAGTGGTTGCCGCGGCCCACGCGCCGTTGCCGGAAAAACACCGGCCCGCCATCCTCCAGCTTGATCGCCAGCGCCACCAATGCAAGCAAGGGCGACAGCACAATCAGCGCCAGCGCCGATACGGCAATGTCGAAACAGCGTTTGAGCGCGCGGTCGCGCAGCCGCATCTTGCCAGTGGAAACCACCAGGGTGAACAGATCAGCGCCGCGATAATGCTTGATCTCGAGCGCGCCGATCTCGCGCGCCAGCGGGCTGACGACCTCGGCATGAATACCCGCGCCCTTGAGGACTTGCGACCATTTCGCCCGGTCCATTTCCGGACAGCTCACGATCACCTGGTCCATATGGCGCAGATATTTGGCGAGGCGGTCGAGGCTGATGGGATCATCGAGAGTTGGCGCGATGCCCGCAAGTCCGGCTTCTATGCGGTATGTCCCTGCAATCGGCACCGGCGGACCGCCTGCCTCGATCACCAGCCGGTTGAGCGGGCTTGGCCCCCAGATACGCCGCGCCATGCGTACCAGCACGACCCTGTAGGCCACCATCAGCCCGATTGCACCGAGCGTACTCAGGCTAAAGGCAACGCGCGAGAACTCGGCATTCATCTTGGCGAAGAATGCCACGAAATTGAGCAGCACCGCGGCAATGATCAGTGCCTGCGCCACCTTGAGGCCTGCGCTGCGCGAATTGACCAGCGCATTTCCCGAATAGGTGCCGTTGAACAAGCCGATCGTAAGGAATATCGGCAACAGCAGATACGCCGAAAGCATCGCTGCATCGATGTTGAACTGGCCGCGGACATTGACAAGATAGGCGTTGCCGACGGCAAGAAATGTGCCCAGCAGCACCGCCACATCGAGCACGATCATCGCCAGAAAGACTTGCAGGCGCTTGCGCTCGAGCGGCTGCGCAAGCCCATTGGCGGGCGCCTGCGGATACTGCCGGACCAGCGCGTCGGTCGCGCGATCCTGCGGCATGCGCAGCTGCGGCGCAGAGGCCTGCCTGCCGATGGCTTTGATGTGGGCCTGTTCCGTCACTTTCGCCGTGCGCCTCATGCTGGGCGCCTTCTCTCCGTAAAACCCTTGGTACGGATTACGGACTACTGCGTAGTTAAAGTGAAGGCCAGCGTAACCGAACGCTTTTTTCCAAGTTGCGGCATTTTGGCACGGCGCGCGCGGCAAGTGTCCTTGCTCAGCGGCGCGCTGCCGCGTAGCGGGCGATTTGCGTCAATTCCTGCGCCAGGACAAGCTCGGCCATCCTGCTGTTGGCAAGCAGCGCGCGGTGCAAATTGGTCAGACGCGGGACGAGCCGTTCGAGCTTGCCGCCGCGCCATTGCTGCAATTGGCGCGCGACATCGCGGCGGTCCTTTACAAACACCCGTTCACGCTCGAGCAAGCGCGCGATATCATCGCCGGGCCGCAATCTGGCGCTCAACTGCGCAAGTTGCGCCGCACGCCGCTCCAATGCCAGCGCAACGCCAACCGGGTTCATGGAAACTTCGCGCAACCGCCGGAGTTCGGAGGGCAGTTTCTTCAGATCGCCCGAGAGCGCTGCATTGACCAGCGGGACAAAGCTGTCCTCCTCGGTTGCTGCGCCAATCGCGTCATAGGCCTTGGCATCGAGGACCTTCGGGCTTTGCGGCGAGGCATCGAGATAAAGCGCCAGCTTTTCCACTTCGGATCTGGCAAGTCGGATATCAAGTCCGGTAGCCTGCGCAATGCGCTCTGCAATATCGCCGCCAAGCCGCAATCCGGCGGCATCGGCAAGGCTGCGGACATCACTGGTGGCCGAGCTCAGATCCGGGGGATAGAACACGCTGACAAGCGCATCGGGGCGAGCGAGCAGGAGTTTGGCACTGCGCGATTTGTCGGTCGCGGCCGTAG
>DAIQNS010000004.1:0-13905 GCA_036788315.1 Alteraurantiacibacter sp.
CACCTTGAACGAGCCCGGCATTGCCGTTGCGCGGATCGCGGACTTCGAGCAGCTCGAGCTGGTTGTCGGCGCGGAGCACATCTTCGATATCGACAAGGGCATTGCCCAGCGCATGGCGATGTTGGCATTCCGGGGAAAAATCTTCCGTCTCGAGCGCGGCCTGTTCGGGTGGTTCGTTCCGGAAGAGTAAGCGGGCGATCTGGCGCAATATTTCGACACTGCGCGCGCCCTGCTCAATGCGCCGCTCATTCTCGAAAGCAAACCCATCAAGCTTAGCGCCAATTTCGGCAGCAGCACGCACATTGTCGAGGATGCAATCGTTGCCGCCGAACATGCCCACCGCACCGGCACTTCCTGGTCGACCAATGTGGCCGATTTGCAAGCGCAATCGCGCACTGCGCAAAACATCATGCTGGAACTTGATGAAGCGCTGGAAAGCGGCGCGATCTGGGTGGCCTACCAGCCCAAATACCGCTTTGCCGACCAGACAATTGCAGGAGCGGAGTGCCTCGTGCGCTGGAACAGCCCGACCATGGGTACAATCGGGCCTGACCATTTCATCCCCGTGCTGGAAAGCAAGGGGCGCATGCAGGAATTGACGATGTTTGTCCTTGGTGACGCGCTCAGGCGTTTGGGTGAAGCTGAAAGTGGGGGACGCAAGCTCAATCTGGCGGTCAATGTCTCGGCGCAATTGCTGGCCGATGCGCAATTTGTCGAAGCTGTGACAGGGCTGCTCGAGACGCATTACCGCCAATCTGCCAATGTGCTGACCATCGAAATTACCGAAAGCGCGCCTCTGGCGGATTCCACGACAGCCAAGCACGCGCTGAACAGGCTTCGTGAAGCCGGCGCGCGCATTTCGATCGACGATTATGGCACCGGGCAGGCGACACTCACCTATCTGCAAGGCTTCCCGGCCAATGAAGTCAAACTCGATCAAAGCTTCGTGAAGAATTTCACCAGCAGCATATCCGATGAAATCATGGTCCGTTCGACCATCGAGATGGCCCATGCGCTCGGATTTGAAATTGTTGCCGAAGGGATCGAGGATGCCGGCATCCTTGAGGCTCTGGCGGCCCTGTGCTGCGACTATGGGCAGGGCTGGCATATCGGCAAGCCCGTGCCCTGGGACGCTTTCGTGACGCAGCATTTTGGCGGGACGCTCGCAAGCGCGGCGGCTTAAGCTCAAGCCGTATCATCCTTGAGCGCGAGGACATCCACCGACGAGTGCATGTCCTGCGGCGCGGCGCCGATGAAAGTGCCGTCGATCGGCGCCACATCGGCATAGTCGCGGCCCGCGGCGATCTGCACATGGTCCTCGCCCGCAAGGCAATCGTTGGTCGGATCGATCCCGGCCCAGCCAATGGCCTCGCCGCACCAGACGTTGATCCAGGCATGCATCGCATCCGCCCCGACGAGCCGCTCCTTGCCCGGTGGCGGCTCGGTGCGCAGATAGCCGCTCGCATAGGCGGCAGGAATGCCGCAGGAGCGCAGCGCAATGATCAACACATGGGCAAAATCCTGACACACGCCATGGCGCGCGGAAAAGGCCTCGAGCGGCGGCGTGCTGCTCCCGGTTGCGCCGGGCGCGTAGGCAAACTCGCTATGAATGCGCGAAGACAGCGCCATGGCCAGATCGAGCACGGTTTGCCCGCCGCGCACGTCCTGCATCGCCCAGGCGCCAATCTCAGGATCGGCCGTGGCAATGCGCGAGGCGAACAGATAGGGCGCGGGCGAAAGCGGCGAGAGATCGCAGCTTGCAAGCGCAGACTGGCGCAAATCCTCGACCAAGGGAATTGCCGCGCTGATCGGCGCAGGCTCGACTTCGACCGTAAACCTGCTGGTGATGGCAAGCTCGGCCAGCTCGCCATCAAATTCCGCGCGCGTGGTATTGACGAGATAGGGGCCGGGTTTGTGCGTGATGCGCGCGGGCTGCGGCTCGATAGTGAGCGCCGACTGCGAGACATTCTGGCCGCGCCACGCGAAAGGTTTGAGCCGCAGATTGAAACGCGCATCGCTGACCGGCACGCCGTAGCGCATCGTGGTGCGATGATGCACGGTGTAGATCACGAGAGGACCAGCGAGGTCGGATGACGATCCCCGGTGCCCTGTTGCAGGAAATAGGAGCGGCTGATCGCATCGGACAATTCGCCAAGCGTGGCGAGCCAGCCATCGAATGTTGCCGGGACCAGCTCTTCGGCGCGCGCGCCTTCGACATCGGCGCGCAGCTTGCGGGCAAGCGTGCGCGCGGCCTCCGGACGGCCATCGGCGCGCAATTGCGGTAGATTGTCGAGATGCTCGCCGATACGCACGATCTGAAAGGCGAGACCGCGTGGCTGCGCCGGGTCTAGCAGCGCCATATCGAGCGCGGGCGCAATTGTGGGCATGGCAAGATAGCGGCTGCGATAGATGCCGAGGCAATCGCACAGATCGAGCAGCGCGGCGAGATCCTGCGCGCTGGCACTTCCGGGCATGATCGTGCGCGCGGCCTGCACATTGAGCGAAGCACGTTCGAGCGCCATGCCCAGATCGAGAAAGCGCCATGCCGCGCTGTGGCTGAGGCCATCCGAGGCTAGCCCGACAAACGCCCCGTAACGCTCCACCAGTGTATCGCAGGCCTCGATCAGCTCGTCCGCGCTACCATCCTCAACGAACGGAAAGGGGCGCTGCAGAATGCGCCAGATATCGCGCGTCAGGCGGTCGCGCAGAAGCTGCGCCAGATGATGCGCGCGCCCGGCCAGCCTGCGCACTGATCCGGCGCGTGTCTCATCGCTCAAGGCTTCCATCGCCAGCTTGCTGGGCTGCCATTTGCGGCTTTGCGGCGGCACTGCGCCGGTGTCGCGCAGGAGATTGGCAAGCTTGGTGGTGGTACTGGCAGAAGGCAGTGGCGCATTGGGACTGGCGAACTGCGCCACCAGCGCCCGGATCACGCGCGAGGTGTGGTTGAGCCGCTCGCCGTAACGTCCAAGCCAGAACAGATTGTCCGCAGTCTGCGAGGCAAGCAACCCCTCCTCACGCCGCACCGCCGTCGTGCGCGTCATCAAGGGGGCACGGTCAGCGGGCGGCTCGGGATCGACGACCCAGACATCGACCGAATGATCGCCAAGCCCCATCAGCGAAGTGCGCAGATCGCCGCTTTCCGACACGCGCGCAAAGCCTCCGGGCATTGCGGTCCATTGGCCATCGGCATCGCGCGCGAGGAAAGCCCGCAAGGTAAAGCTGCGCGCATCGAAGGCGCGGCTTGCGACCACGGGCGTAGTGGAAAGATGCACGATTTCCTGCGCCACATAGTCCATTGGCCGACGCGCAATCGCCTCGGCAATCGTCTCGCGTTCCTTGGACGAGAGGCTGGCGCCGGATCGCGAGCGGCCATCGGGCAAACCTGCGACATTCTCGCGGAAAGCCGAGGATAGCACGAGCCTGTCCATCTTCGCTAGCGCATGCTTTCGTTCCTTGGGGCCGCCGCACCACCAGGTCGCCACATTGGGCATGGCGAGCGGCTCGCCCAGCACTTCGCGCGCAATCCGCGGCAGGAAAGCGGGCATTGCGCGCGTCTCGATCACGCCAACGCCGGGCCAGTTGGCAAGCACCAGACCCTGCTCGCACGCCGAGATCAGATTGGAGACGCCAATCTGCGAACGCGCATCGAAATGCAGCGGGTCGATGTCGCGCGTATTGATCCAGCGCCACAAGGCATCGATCCGCTTGAGCCCGGCGATGGTGCGGACATAGAGTACGCCGTCACGCACTGCCAGATCGCGCCCTTCGACCAGCGAGAACCCCAGATAGCGCGCCAGATAGGCCTGTTCCGGATAAGCCTGATTGAAGCGCCCGGGCGTGAGCAAGGCAATGCGCGCATCGGATTTCTGGCAATCGGCGGCAAGCCCGCCGCGCAGCGCGTCGAAAAAGTCATCGTGACGGCGCGCGCCCAACTGCCCGGCAAGCCCGCCAGTCGCGCGGTTGAGGGCCAGGCGGTTCTCCAGCGCATAGCCGATCCCGATGGGCAGGCGCGCGCGGTCCATGAGCACGCGCCATTCGCCATCGGGGCCGCGCGCCAGATCGAAAGCGCAGACATGCAGATGATGCCCGCCGGGCGGCTGCATTCCCACCATGCGCCGCGCGAAATGCGCGCTACCGGCAATCACTGCTGCGGGCAGATGCCCATCGCGCACCAGCTTCTGCTCGCCGTAGATATCGCTGATCAGATGTTCGAGCAGCTCGGCGCGCTGCACCAGACCGGCCTCGATCCGCGCCCATTCCTCAGCTGCAAGAATGAGCGGCATGGGATTGAGCGGCCAGGGCCGTTCCTCCTCGTCCCCGGCGACGCGGAAGGCCATGCCAAGTTCCTGCGCCTGCCGGTCAACATCGGATTGCACCGACGCCAGATTGCCATGCGATTGCGCCACCAGACCGGCAGCAAACTTGCGCCAGACCTGCGCAATCGCCGGGCTTGATCCGTGATACAGGTCAGCTGGCCGGTCGGCAGGCGCATAATAGGCAAGCGGATCGCTCGCCGGATCCGGTCCAAAGAGGTCTGATGCTGCGTCCGCCATAGCTGTCAGATGCGCGCGGGTCGGCGCAAATCAAGCGTCAGCGGGAATTCGCGGCCCTGCTCCTCGGGTGGTATCCGGGTCTTGCCCGGCGTGTGGCCAAAGTCCTGAAACCGCACCTTGCGGCGCGCTTCGGCCTCGTAATCGTTCACCGGCACATCGTCATATGAGCGCCCGCCCGGATGCGCGACATGATAGATGCACCCGCCAAGCGAGCGGCCATTCCAGGTGTCGAACACATCGAAAGTGAGCGGCGCATCAGCGTCGAGCAGCGGATGCAGACAGGTTGGCGGAGCCCAGGCCTTGTAACGGATGCCGCCCACCGCCTCGCCCGGATTGCCCGTGGGATAAAGCGGCACGCGGCGGCCATTGCAGGCGATGACATGGCGTCCGGGCACCAGCCCGCGCACCTTGACTTGCAGCCGCTCGGTCGAACTGTCGACATAACGCACAGTGCCGCCGATCGCGCCGGTTTCGCCGAGCACATTCCACGGCTCGAGGGCATGGCTGACTTCCATCGCCACGCCTCCTGCGGTGATCTCGCCATGCACGGGGAAGCGGAACTGGCGCTGCGCTTCGAACCATTGCGGGTCGAAATCGTAGCCCGCTCCGCGCAGATCGGCGAGCACATCGAGGAAGTCCTCCCAGCAGAAATGCGGCAGCAGGAACTTGTCGTGCAAGCTCGTACCCCAGCGCACCAGATGGCCGCTTTGCGGCTCGCGCCAGAACCATGCAGCAAGCGCACGCAGCAGCAATTGTTGCGCCACGCTCATCTTCGCGTCTGGCGGCATCTCGAACCCGCGAAACTCGACCAGCCCGAGCCTGCCGGTGGGGCCATCGGGCGAATACAGCTTGTCGATGCAAATCTCGGTGCGGTGCGTGTTGCCCGTCACATCGACGAGCATATTGCGGAACAGCAGATCGACCACCCAGGGGAAGCGCGGCGGCTCGCCCGGCGGAGGCACCTGCGCCAGCGCGACTTCCAGCTCATAAAGGCTGTCATGGCGTGCCTCATCAATGCGCGGCGCTTGGCTGGTGGGGCCGATGAACAGGCCCGAGAACAGATAGCTGAGCGAGGGGTGCCGCTGCCAGTAGCGCACGAAGCTGGCCAGCATATCGGGGCGGCGGATGAACGCGCTGTCGGGGAATGTGGCCCCGCCCAGCACGATATGATTGCCCCCGCCGGTGCCCACCGAACGCCCATCGACCATGAATTTGTCCGCGGTCAGCCCGCACTCGCGCGCCAGATCGTAAAGCGTGCACGTATTGGCAACGAGTTCGTCCCAGCTAGACGCGGGATGGATATTGACCTCGATCACGCCGGGATCGGGCGTGATTTTCAGCACGCCGATGCGGGCATCGGGCGGCGGGGCATAGCCTTCGACACGGACCGGGGTCTGCATTTCCTCGGCAATGGCCTCGATCTCGGCGACCAGTTCGAGAAAATCGTCGATCTCTTCGACCGGCGGGAGAAACACCGCCAGATAGGTGCCGCGCGGCTCGACCGTGATCGCGGTGCGCACCGCGCCTTCGATGATCTCCTGCTCGACAATGTCCTGCCGCGAGGGGCCATTCGCCTCGGCAACGCGCTCGTGCATCTGGCCTGCATCGCGCGGGGCAGCGCGTTCGCGGTCCTGCGTGGCGTGCTGCGCTGCCTGCTCGCGGTAATCGGATAGCGGAGCGGCGACATCGGTGCTGACGCGCGGATGGATATAGGGATAATCGGATTTCCCGACATGCGGCAGCGCGCCCAGAGGCAGGCGATAGCCCAGCGAGCTGTCCCCCGGAACCGCCGTGAGCACGCCCTTGCGCACGCTCCATTGTTCGCTCTTCCAGCGCGGCCCGGCAGCCGGCCTCGCATTCCAGCGCTGGATCGGCAGGGCAAAACCCACAGGCTTACTCAGGCCGCGCGTGAAGGTGCGCACGATCCGCTCGCGTTCTTCAGGGTCATCGATCCTGGGGTCGAGCGGCGAGACATTGAACGGCAGATCGGCCTCGCGCTCGATCCATTTTTCGGCATCCTCGTAAACCGGCTGCACGAAACTAGCCTCGACGCCCAGCGCCGCTGCGGTGCGGGTGAGGAAAGCGCCTGCGTCGCTATCGGTGAGCGTGGGTTCAGCTTCGGCTTCGGCATCGGGATCGGCGGCGATCAGGGCAGGATTGTTCCACAAGGGCTTGCCGTCCTTGCGCCAGTAGAGCGAATAGCCCCAGCGCGGCAGGCTTTCACCCGGATACCATTTGCCCTGCCCGTGATGCAGCAGCGCGCCGGGCGCAAAGGCATCGCGCATGCGGCGGATGAGCTTGTCGGCATAGCGCGCCTTGGTCGGCCCGACAGCATCACCGTTCCACTCGGGTGCCTCCGGGTCGTCGGCAGCAACGAATGTCGGCTCCCCGCCCATTGTCAGGCGCACATCCTGCGCATTGAGATCGGCATCGACCTTTGTGCCAAGCGCGAGCAGTGCCTGCCAGCGTTCCTCAGTAAACGGCTTGGTGATGCGCACCGCTTCGTGCACGCGGTCGATGCTCATTTCGAAATGGAAATCGACCTCGGCGGGCTCAGCTAGACCGCTGACCGGCGCGGCCGAGCGGTAATGCGGGGTCGCGGCGAGCGGGATATGGCCCTCGCCTGCAAACAGGCCCGATGTCGGATCGAGTCCGATCCACCCCGCACCCGGCACAAAGATTTCGGCCCATGCATGCAGATCGGTGAAGTCCGCTTCGGGGCCCTTGGGGCCTTCGGTCGGCTCGACATCGGCTTTCATCTGAATGAGATAGCCCGAAACAAACCGCGCCGCATAGCCAAGGCGCCGAAGCAGATTGACCAGCAGCCAGGAGGTATCGCGGCACGAGCCTGAGCCGTTTTGCAGCGTCTCTTCCGGCGTTTGCGTCCCCGGTTCCAACCGCACAAGATAGTCGATACGCTCATACAGCGCGCGGTTCACCTCGACGAGAAAATCAATCGTGCGCCCGCTTGCGCCCATGAACTGGCTGGCAAGCGCTTCGAACAACGGCCCGGTCTGCTCGGTGCCGAAATAGGCGGCAAGCTCCTCGCGCACCTGATCGGCATAGGCGAAGGGCACTTCCTCGACGCTGTCTTCGACAAAGAAATCAAACGGGTTGATCACCGTCAGATCGGCAATCAGATCGACCTCGATGCTGAAATGATCAACGCGCTCAGGAAACACGACGCGCGCCTGCCAATTGCCATGCGGATCCTGCTGCCAGTTGAGGAAATGCCCGGCGGGCTCGATTTTCAACGCATAATTGGGAATGGCGGTGCGCGTATGCGGCGCGGGCCGCAAGCGGATCACCTGCGGTTCAAGCTTTATGGGCCGGGAATAGCGATAGCTGGTCTTGTGATGGAGTGCTGCCCTGATCATGGAGCAGTTAGACCGTGCCCCATAGTGCAATGCAACATCCAAATTTCCGCATGGTTGACCCGGAGAGGGGTCAGAGCACCCCTTCCTGGAGCATATCCGCGCAATTGTTCGCCGCGCGCGCGGTCATTGCCATGTAGCTGATCGAGGGGTTCTGGCACCCACCCGAATTGAAGGCCGAGCCATCGGTGACGAACACATTGCTCGCCACATGCAACTGGTTGAACTTGTTGAGCACGGATTTTGTGGGATCATTGCCCATCACCGCCCCGCCCATTTCGTGAACCCGCTCACCCGGCTTGGTGACCCGCTCATAGGATTCGATATTCTTGGCCCCGCTTGCCTCCAGCATAGCCACGGCATCGCTGGCCAATTGCTTGCTCATGGCACGCTCATTGTCGGAAACACCGACATTGAAGTGCAGTTGCGGCAGGCCCCATTTGTCCTTTAGCGTCGGGTTAAGCGTCACGCGGTTTTCCCACCGCGGGATCATTTCGCCAAAGCCGTGAATCCCCACGCTCCAGTCGCCCGGCGTGCGCGCGGCCATTTTCTGCTCCGTGCCAAAGCCCGGCCCTTGCGCAAACCGGTCTGGCCCGGGGCGGTTCGAATTGCTCTGGAAGCCGCCGCCGCGAAGATAGCCCTCGCCCGGCTCAGTGAAATTGCGGAAGCGCGGAATATAGAAGCCGCTGGGGCGACGGCCTTCGTAATAGCGATCCTCGATCCCCTCGATCTTTCCCGTCGCGCCGCCGCCCACGATATGATCGGTGATGTAGCGGCCCACCACGTCATGGGTATTGCCCAGCCCACGCGGCATCGCCTCGGAACGGGAATTGAGCAGCACGTGGACACTACCAAAGGCAGAGGCGCACAGGAATACTGCCTTGGCCCTGTATTCACCGCCATCCAGCGTTTCTGCATTGATCGTGCGAACGCCTTCGGCTTTCTTTGTTTTCTCGTTGTAGATGATGTCAGACACGATGGTATCGGTGACAATCGTCAGATTCCCGGTCGCCTGCGCGGCGGGCAAGGAGGCGCTGATGCTCGAATAATAGGAGCCGAACGAGCAGCCGCGCGAGCAGAAGGTCCGCTTCTGGCAGACGACGCGGCCGAGCGCTTCCTGCTCCTTGGTCGGCGCGGTCAGATGTGCGCACCGGCCGGCAGTGACGCGGCGCCCGGGGAAGCTTGCCTCGACCTTCTCCTTGACCACTTTTTCAGCAGCGGTGAGGCCGAAACTGGGCTGGAAAACACCGTCGGGCAATTGCGGCAGGCCTTCGGCCTCGCCCGCAATTCCGGCAAATACATCCACGCGGTCATACCAAGGCTTGAGATCATCGTAGCCGATCGGCCAGGGCACGCCGTTGCCGTCCTTGGCATTGGCTTCGAAATCGTGTTGCCCCATGCGGTAGGTCTGGCGCGACCAGAGCAGCGAGCGACCGCCCAGATTATGCGCGCGCACCCACACCATGTCGGTGCCATCTTCAACCGTATAAGGCGCATCCTCGAAACGAGTGAACCATTTGGTGTTGTCGGGCGTGATCGCGTAGCCGACTGTCGAGATGGTCGGGTCGTCGAGCAGGGGCTGCGGATAGAGGCCGTAATTGCTGCGCTCCCAGGGTTGCAGCATATCGGTGTATTCGGGCCCGCGATGCTCGATATGCCGGCCCCGCTCGATCACCAGAACCTTGAGCCCGCGCTCGCACAATTCCTTTGCGGCATAGCCGCCGCTCATGCCCGAACCCACTACGATTACGTCGAAATCTTCTGCCATGTGTGTATGCCTGTGAAAGTGTTCGGGGGGTTAGAGCGCCCAGCTCCGGCCGATTTCGGCAAGCGGCGCATCGATGCGGGCATCGGGTCCGGGAACGAGCTGATATTGCAGTTCCTGCGTGCACCCGATTTCGGAATGGTAATAGCCGCGATAAATCAGCTTCTTGAGCTCACGGTAGCCCACGCGCGGATCGATGCTTGCGCTTTTCGGTGGCTTCGCTTCTGCCTCAGCCTTCGCCTCGGCCAGAGCCTCGGGCGCAAAACAGATGCTCTCATGCGCTTCAAGCACGGCGATCTGCTCTGCTTGCCCAAGTTCGAGGAAATCCTTGCCGTGCGTCTCTTGCGCGGTGGTGTCGATCATGTCGAGCGAGGCTTCGAGCAGTTCGCGCGTCTCGGGCTTGGCCCAGCTGACAAGCATGCCATCGATATATTGCGGAACGCCGGCGCCAATCGCTCCGGGCGTATCGGTTTGCGGGATGATCCTCTCGCTCACCGCGGCAAGCGTCTGGAACCGCCATGCCGAGAGATTGGCAGGAGTGGCTTCGACCACCATCGGGGGAACCCTGCCCTTGCACCCGGCGAGCCCGAGCGGAAGCGCCACCAGGCCCACAATCGCCACGCTGGACTGGGAGAGGAAACTTCGCCTTGTGGTGGCAAAGCGCTTCAAGCTCGGGGCACTCATATCAATCTCCAAGGGGATGAAATTCTCGCGATCATTTCCTGGCCCATCATTGCTCGCGCCTAAAGCGCCCCGGCCAAAGCGCGCACGTTCTCGATTGCCCGCTCTTCGGTGCCGGGGAGGGGAAAGCATTCCAGGCCGATCGGCCCTGCAAAACCCAGTTTGAAGGCCTCGCCCAGAATGTAGGCGTAATTCATTTCGCCGGTGCCCGGCTCATGCCGGTCGGGCGAATCGGCAATTTGCACCAGGCCGAGCTGGTCGAAGCCTTCGCGCAAGTGATGCACTACATTGCCCTCATGGCGCTGCATGTGGAACAAGTCCCAGTTCAGCTTCACCCGGGGGCTGTTCACAGCGCGGCAAATCGCCACGGCATCGCCTGCGCCGTAGATGAAGAAGCCGGGATGATTGAACGGGTTGAACGGCTCGATGCACAAGGTCACATCGGCAGCTTCGAAGAGCGGGGCAATGGCGGCGATGTGGTCCTGATAGGCCGCGAGCATGTCTGCCCTCGTCATCCCTTCGACATTCTGATGGCCCACGATCGTTGCATAGCGCGCGCCCAATGTGGCAATCCGGTCGAGCGAGGCAGTCACCATTTCGCGCACGCTTGCGCTGGTCGCGGCGGCCATCTGCGGCGGGACCGTCACGGTGCAATGGATTATCTCGATCCCGGCATCGCGGCTTTGCCGGCGCAGCAGCGCGGGATCGCGCTCGCCCTCGCCAAGGCTCCACATTTCCGCGGTGGTGAAACCCGCCCTTGCCGCCTGCTCGATCCTGTAACTGTGCGGCATCGGGCGCCACCAGGTTTCAAGATTGAGGGTGAAACGTTCGAGGCCTGATCGCGAGGTAGTAGTGGCCAAGGCCGGGCGCTCGCCCCGGGCAATAGCGGCAATGGCGGTGGCACCAGCTACAGCGCCCATCGCCCCGCGCCGGGACACGGTCATGCCGCTCTTGCTGCCCAGTTTCATCGAACCATTGCCTCGCCGCGCATTGTCACGCGATTTCCATGCCCAGCAGATGCATGCTTGCCGCCTTCAGCCGCTCTGCATCGGCTACACGAAGGCGATCGTCCTCGACAAAGAAATGCTCAAGCCCGGCTTTCGCGGATTGTTTCAGGATCGGCCGGTAATCGATCGAGCCTTCGCCGGGCAGGATCATCTTGCCGTCGGCCGCCATGTCTTTCACATGGCACAGGCTGATGCGCCCGGCATGGCGGTCGATCAGCGCGCTGACGTCCTGCTTTGCGGCCACGGCCCAGAAATAGTCGAGCTCCAGCTTGACCAGATCAGGATCGGTTTCGGCGGCGAGAATATCGAGGCCCGACATTGTGCCGTCAACGGGCGCGAATTCGAACTCGTGATTGTGATAGGCAAAACCGATGCCTTCCTGCGCCAGCCTTTGCGCAGCATTCGTGCACAGCGCAGCAACGCGTTCCCACGCCGCGCGCGAGCCGCGCATTTCCGGGCTGACCCAGGGCAGCACGACATGCCGCGACCCGACCGTCTTGGCCATGGTGATGACGCGGTCCATCTGCCCGGTCAGCTCCTCAGCGGAGCAATGCATGGCGGGCGCAACAAGGCCAGTTTCCTCAAGCATGCCGCGCAGCGCAGAGGGATCGCGCGCAAAATAGCCGCCGCCGCCGAACTCGACCTCGGCAAAGCCAGCCTCCGCCACCGTGCGCAGCGTGGCCAGCGGATCGGCGGAAAAGCTATCGCGGACCGTGAAGAGCTGAATGCCCAAGCGCGTGAGCACTTTCGGCGCGGTCGCCGCTGGTTCTGCCTGAGGCGGGGCGCGGGGGGCGCAGGCGGCGCTTGCCGAAAGCGCAGCAGCGCCTGCGAACAGGCCAAACTGCCGCCGATTCCATTCGGGCAAGGCCATCGCTGCTCTTTCCTCCACGCTCATGCTGCCATGCTCACAGGACAGCACTTTGCGGCGCAATCACTTCTGGCGACTTTTCCTCGGGCCGCTTGAGGCGCATGGCATAAAGAATGCCGAAAGCGACAATGAGGATGGCCGGAAGCACCGTGATCCTCTCAAGCACCGCTTGGCCTGCGACAAGATCCGCTGCCGCGCCGCTGGCGCCGCCTGCGAGCGCAGATTGCTTTGCATCATCAAGCCAACCGCCGATTATCGGCATCCAGATGCTGACCCCGAACATGCCCGCGCCGCCAATCAGCGAAAGGCCAAGCGCGCCGGTTTTGGGCTGATATTCGCCGATTACGCCAATCATCGTGGGCCAGAAATAGCACACGCCGAGCGCGAAAATCACGGCGGCAGCATAAGCCCCCGCCCCGTCTGCCCGGCTCAGCAGCAGGAAGCCGATGGTTGTGACAATTGCAGAGAAGAACAACACGCCCACCGGATTGAGCCGGTGCACGATCGGGCCGGCGAAATAGCGCCCCACAGCCATCACGCCTGTTACCAGCGCGAGGATCAGCATCGGCGATGCGCCGGTCCCTGCAAGGATTTGGTTGATCCACTGCCCGGTGCCAAGCTCGGTCGTCGCAGTCAGCGTCATGAGGATGCACATACCGATGAAAAGCGGCGAAAACAGCGCCTTGATGTTCTCCGCCGTGGAGCTGAGGCCCGTGCGCGTTTCGGGGAAGACCGTCGTGAAAATCATCACCCCGTAAATCGCCAGCGGCACCAGCATGGTCGCGAGCAGCAATTGCCAGCCAAGCTGCGCGCCGAAGAAGGTCGCGATGAGCGAACCCACGACAATGCCGCCCGGGAACCAGACATGGAACTTGTTGAGCATGGTCGTCTTATTCTCGGGATACATATCCGCGATCAGCGGATTGCACGCTGCCTCGACCGCGCCGTTGGCAAAGCCGATGAAGAAGGTCGAGATAATCAGGAGCCAGAACCCATCGGCATAGATCGTCAGCAAAATGCCCAGCAAGTGGCCGACGAAGGCGACGATCATCAGGTTCTTCGCGCCGACCTGATTATACAGCAATCCGCCGATCATCATCGCCACCGGAAAGCCCAGAAAGGCCATGGAATTGATCCAGCCCAGTTCGGTATTGTTCAGGCCGAAATCGGTGCCCAGCTCGTTCAGAATGCCCGCCCTCAGCGCAAAGGTCATCGATGTGACCGTGAGCGCGATGCACGACATCACGAAAAGCCGTGAAGGATTGATGCCCGGTGCAGCTATTGCCATCTCGTATTTTCTCCCGACAACGTCGACCCTGTGATCCGGTCGATTCGCATGATCGCGTGTTGCACACCAATGCACGGCGAAATGCCAGCCAAAACCAGAAATTTCTTGACCGGAATATTTTGCTAGTGATGGATTGTGATCATAATTGAACCGCTGCCTCGCGGATCATCCAAGGAGAGAATCTCGTGAAAACCATTAAGGGCCCTGCACTTTTCCTTGCCCAGTTTGTCGGCGATGAAGCCCCGTTCAACAGCTGGGACGCGATCACCAAATGGGCTGCGGATTGCGGTTACAAGGGTGTGCAAGTGCCTGCGGGCGCGGCCAGCCTGCTCGATCTCGACCTGGCCGCGACATCGAAGGATTATTGCG
>DAIQNS010000004.1:13915-19700 GCA_036788315.1 Alteraurantiacibacter sp.
CGCATCTCGAAGGCCAGCTGGTTGCCGTGCATCCGGCCTATGACGCGGCGTTCGACGGCTTTGCCGCCCCGCAAGTGCGCGGCAATCCGGCCGCGCGGCAGGCCTGGGCAGTCGAGCAGGTCAAGAAAGCGCTCAGCGCCTCGAAGCTCATGGGCCTGACCGAGCATGTCAGCTTTTCGGGCGCGCTTGCATGGCCTTACATTTACCCTTGGCCGCAGCGGCCCGCAGGCCTTGTCGAAGCCGCGTTTGACGAGCTGGCGGCGCGCTGGCTTCCGATCCTCGATCATGCCGAGGATTGCGGGGTCAATGTCTGCTACGAAATCCATCCCGGCGAAGATTTGCACGACGGGATCAGCTTCGAGATGTTCCTTGAGCGGGTGAACAATCATGCGCGTTGCAACATGCTGTTCGATCCCTCGCACTACGTGCTGCAATGCCTCGATTATCTCGAACATATCGACATCTATCACGAGCGCATCAAGATGTTCCACGTCAAGGATGCCGAGTTCCGTCCGACCGGGCGACAAGGCGTTTATGGCGGCTATCAGAGCTGGGTTGACCGCGCAGGGCGTTTCCGGTCGCTCGGCGATGGACAGGTCGATTTCAAGGCGATCTTCTCCAAATTCGCCGCCTATGATTTCACCGGCTGGGCGGTGGTCGAATGGGAATGCGCGCTCAAGCATCCCGAGGACGGCGCCCGTGAAGGCGCGCAATTCGTCAAGGATCACATCATCCGCGTGACCCCGCGCGCTTTCGACGATTTCGCCGATGGCGGCACGGACGATGCGGCAAACCGTCGGATGCTCGGCCTTGGGGATGCTTCGTGAGCGCTGTTCACCAGCGCCTGCGGCTCGGCATGATCGGCGGCGGGCAAGGCGCGTTTATCGGTGCTGTCCACCGCATCGCCAGCCGGATCGACAATGAATGGGAACTGGTCGCAGGATGTTTCAGCTCCTCGCCCGAACGCGGCGCGGCTTCGGCGGCAGAACTGGGCGTGGAGGCAGAGCGCGCCTATGCCAGCTTCGAGGCCATGGCCGAGGCCGAGGCAGCGCGGGATGACGGCGTGGACGCGGTCGCGATTGTCACGCCCAATCATCTGCATTTCCCTGCCGCCAAGCCGTTCCTCGAACGCGGCATCCATGTGATCTGCGACAAGCCTCTTTCCGCGACGCTCGATGAGGCGAAGGCGTTCAAGGCACTGGCGGACAGCTCGGGCGCGATCTTCGCGCTGACGCACAATTATTCGGGCTATCCGATGATCCGGCAGGCGCGCGCCATGGTCGAGGCGGGCGAGCTTGGCGCGGTGCGTGTGGTTCAGGCCGAATATCCACAAGATTGGCTGACACAGAGTCTCGAAAGCGAAGGACAAAAGCAGGCGAGCTGGCGCACCGATCCCGCGCAATCGGGCGCAGGCGGCTCGATCGGCGATATCGGCACGCATGCCTATCAGCTCGCGCGCTTCGTCACCGGGCTGAAACTCGAGCGGCTACGCGCCGATCTGCAAAGCTTCGTTCCCGGCCGCAGGCTGGACGACAATGCACATGTCACGCTGCAATTTGCAGGCGGCGCGCGCGGGATGCTGTGGTCCTCTCAAGTAGCGGTGGGCAATGAGAACGCGCTCAGGCTGCGTATCTATGGCGAGAAGGCCGGGCTCGAATGGTCGCAGGAGAACCCCAACCAATTGTGGTTCACCCGCTTTGGCGAGCCGACGCAATTGCTCACCCGCAGCGGCGCGGGCGCGAACGGGGCAGCGCAGCGCGTGACCCGCATTCCCGCTGGCCATCCCGAAGGCTATCTCGAAGGTTTCGCCACCATCTACACCGAAATGGCCCGCGCCGTGCGCGCGCGCCAAGCTGGGGACGATCTTGCTGAAGGCGTGCTTTTTCCGGGCATTGAGGACGGCATCGAAGGCGTCGCCTTTGTTGATGCCTGCGTGCGCTCTTCGGCCGCAGACGGCGCGTGGTGCAAGCTCGACATGTGATTGCCGCTGCCCCGAGCCGATGGACAATCCGGCGCAAATGCCGAGGCCTTTGACAGCGACGCGCGCAGGCGGGATATAGCTGCGATGGTCAAACGCAGATTGCCACTCTCGTGCTTCCTTGCCGCTCTGGTGCTTGCGCCAGGCTGTGCCGCGCAAACGCTGGACGCGCCCGCGCCACAAACCAGTGCGGCAGAGGCGAGCTGGCCCGAGCCCGAAATCCGTACAACTGGTTTTGCGGCGCCTTTGTCCATCCTGTTTGTCGGCAACAGCTACTTCTATTACAACGACAGCCTGCACAATCATCTCAAGCGCATGGTGGAAGCCTCCGGCGCGTTGCAGGACGCCGAACTGGTGTACAAATCCGCCACCATCGGCGGCGCTGCGCTGTTCGATCAGCCGATCGACCATTTGCTCGATCCTGCCAATTTGCGAGTGGATGCGCCCTTTGAGCTTGTCATCATGGCCGGGCAAAGCAATGCCGCACTCACACCCGAGCGGCGCGCGCTCTTCGCGCAGACTGCGGCGCAATATGCCGCCAAGGTGCGCGCTGCCGGCGGGGAGCCTGTGCTGTATATGACCCATGCCTATGTGCCCCCGCACCCTCAGGCGCGCGCCGACATGATCGATGATGTCGCATCGCTCTATATCGAAACCGGCAATGCAATCGATGCGCTGGTGATCCCCGTCGGGCTCGCCTTTGACGAGGCCTATCGCCGCCGTCCCGAAATTGTGCTGCACAAGACTTACGACGGTTCGCACCCCAGCCTGCTGGGCACCTATCTTGCTGCTGCAACCACGATGGCGAGCGTTTATGGCATCTCGCCGGTAGACAATTCCTATGATTATTTCGGCGAAGTCGATCCTGCCGATGCCCGCTTCCTGCAAGAAGTGGCGCAGGATACCGTGAACAGGTTTTACAGACGCACAGAATAGGGCCAAAACATACGCGTAACTGCTGAGAACAGGCAGGCGCGATTCGGGAGCAAATGGGGGAATGAGCGAGTCCTTGGAGAACGCAGCCAACGAGGCTGCGATCAAGCCAGCGGGGGTTATCGGCGGGCTTGTCGCCGCGCTGGCCGTTTTGCTGCTGTTCGATCCGGCAGACCTCGATCGCCCCGCGCAGATCGTCGCCGCGATTGGCGTGCTCATGGCGGTATGGTGGGCGACCGAGGCAATTCCTCTGCCGGTAACCGCGCTGCTCCCGATCATCGCATTCCCGCTCTTCGGAGTGGCCGATATCGATGCCGCCGCCGCGCCTTATGCCAATCCGATCATCTACCTGTTTCTGGGCGGGTTTATTGTTGCGCTGGCGGTGGAGCGCAGCGATCTGCACCGGCGCATTGCGCTGGTGATCTTCCGCTACATGGGCAATAGCGGGCGCGGGCTGGTCGCCGGTTTCATGTTTGCCGCTGCGCTCCTGAGTATGTGGATTTCCAACACCTCGACCACGCTGATGCTGTTTCCGATTGCCGTCTCGCTCGCCATGGTCGTGGCCGAGACATCGCCCGAACTCACGCAGAAGCAGCGCCACGATTTTCAGGTCGCGCTGCTTCTTGGCCTTGCCTATGGCGCGTCGATCGGTGGCCTCGCGACGCTGGTCGGGACACCGACGAACGCTTTCATGGCCGGCTTCCTGCAGAGCGAATACCAAATCGAAATCCCCTTTGCGCAGTGGATGATGATCGGCATTCCGGTCACCATCATCCTGCTGCCGCTGGGCTGGCTGCTGCTGGTGCGCGTGCTGTTTCCTGTCTCCTTTGCTTCCTCGCCGCAGACACTCGCTGAACTCGAGCTGCGCTATGCCGCGCTTGGCGCCATGTCGACCGCGGAAAAACGCACCGCAATCCTGTTCGCGCTGCTGGTGGCAGGCTGGATCCTTCGTGCGCCGATCACCGCAGCACTCGGGATCGAAGGCTTAAGCGATGCGGGTGTGGCGATGGTAGTTGCCTTGCTCGCTTTCCTTATCCCGAGCGGCAAGCCGGGCGAAGCGCTGGTCCTGTGGGCGGATACCACGCGGCTGCCCTGGGGCGTGCTGATCCTGTTCGGCGGCGGGCTGTCGCTCGCGGCGGCGCTCTCTTCATCGGGCCTCACGCTGTGGCTCGGGCAACAGCTCGCCCCGCTTGGCGCAATCAATCACATCCTGCTGATCGTTGCGCTTACCAGCCTTGTGATCTTCCTCACCGAGCTCACCAGCAATGTCGCCACCACAGCAACGCTGTTGCCGGTCGTTGCTGCGCTGGCAGTGGAACTCTCGATCGATCCGCTGATGCTGGTGATGCCCGTCACCATTGCGGCAAGCTGCGCCTTCATGCTGCCGGTTGCTACCCCGCCCAATGCGATTGTCTTCAGCAGCGGCGAGGTCACGATCAAGGAGATGATGCGCGCAGGCTTCTGGCTCAATATCATCTCGATCGTGCTGGTCTCGGCAGTAGCGATCTGGCTCGTGCCCGCCGTATTGTGAGGCGCGCGGCCTACTCGGCCTTCCCGCTCGCGAGCAGTTCCTCCATCATGGCAATCGCAGCTTCGCGGCCAATGCGCCGGATCAGCGCGCGGTCGGTCTCATCGCCCACCTCGAAAGTGACAGTGGGCGCGCCGTAACGATCATAAACGCTGCCCTTGGACACATTCGAGCCAGGCGAATGGTTGGCCTCGATCACCACATCGTAGCCGGGCATGCGCGCCTCATAGCGTTGCAGCCAGTTCGCGATCACCATCGGCGGGTTGGTGGGCAATTTCTCGGGAATGGTGTAGAACACATCCTTGCCGGTCGAATGGAAATCGGCAAAAAACACCAGCTGCTGCTGGTCATTGGCATCGATCGCGCGCAGCATCTGGTCGAGCAATTGCGTTTCGGGCTGCGAAAAGGCGAGCCAGTCTCGGTTGAGATCGAGCCCGCCGGTGCTGTGCCGCCAATGGCCCAGCACCACCCCGTCAGGATTGACCAGCGGCACCGCCGTGACCTGAAACCGTTCGCGAAACTGCCGCGCCAGCGGATCGTCGCCGAGCAGCGTTTCCATGAACGGGAACATTGCCAGCGCGCCGCTCACTTCGGGCGGATGCTGCCGGCCGATCAGCACCACCTGTTCGCGCGCCTGCGGATTGCCGATAGCGATCATCTCGATGTCGCGCCCCTGCGCGGATTTGCCCAGCAGGCTGCGCGTGACTTCCGGATGATCCTCGACCCCGTCGAGCCACGCGTCGTAAGTTGCAGGCACAATGATCTCTTGCGCTGAGACGAACATCGGCGAGCCATTGCTGCGCACGGTGATGCGGGCCTGATTGCGCCCGGCAAATTCGCTCACCTCGACGGCCTTTTCGGGCAGATATTGCCAGTTTGCGCCATTGTTGCTGACCTTGGGCCAATAGCGGTGGCCGCACGCCTCGTAGCGCAAAGTGATCTCGATCGCGCGCGGCTCGGCGCTATGCACGCGGAAGGCATACCAGGGGCTGCAATTGATCGGCGGCGCATCTTCTGGCGCAATCGTGACCGTTATCCGGCCCGCGTCATCCACGCTGCAACTGGCCAGCGCGCCTGCATCAAAGCCTGTATCCACAGCAATCCCGGCATTGGCGCAGCGGGCATTTTCGGGCACAACAAAAGCGCTTGATGCAACGCTGCCGCGCTCGGGCGCAGTCGTCGCGCAGGCCCCAAGGCTCAAAGCCAGCATGCCGACCAGAAAAGCATTGCGCATCGCGATCATCCTTTTTGAAAACTCAGCGAGCAAGGAGTTAGCATGCTCCCCTCGCCCTGCACCAGCCTGCAAAATTCAGGCGAACCGGCGGCGTAATGTCAGCACGTGCGCG
>DAIQNS010000004.1:19710-22408 GCA_036788315.1 Alteraurantiacibacter sp.
CCCTTGAACACGAAATCGCGGTCGTAATCCGAAAGTCCGACGCCCCGTTCAAGCCGCTTGTAGATCTGTTCGCTCTCGCGATACGCAGCGCATGCCTCGGCTTTGCGCCCGGCGATTTCAGCGACTTCGCCCACGATCAACAAGTTCGAGGCGAACTCGCGCATCCGCCCCGGATTGTCCGGCTCGCGCGCGAGTTCGGCGCGCTTGGCAGTCGCGCTTTGCCGCGCCAGCGCCAGCCCCTCGGCCCCGCGCCCGGCGTAAGCGAGCGTGATCGCCTTCTGTTCGCGGATCGAGGTGAGCGTGCTCGTCAGGCCCGAATCCTCCGGATCGCGCGCCGACAAGGCAGCAATGATCGCTTCGGCCTCGTCGAGATCGCGCAAGGCGCGCGGCTCGTCTTCCATCGAATAGAGGATCAGTGCCCGCTTGAAGAGCGCGATGGCCATCGACCGGCGCGCGCCATCAGCCTTTGCGCTTGTCGCGGCATGCTCACGATAGGCGGCGACGGCGCGATCGGCATAGGAAAGAGCCTCGGTATATGTCGCAGTGCCGCTATCCGCCTCACGCCCGAGCGTTTCCGAAAGATTGGAAAGGGTGCGCGCGAGCAGGCCCGCATTGCTCGGTTTGCGGCCATAGCGGGCGAGATGCGCCTCCATCTTGCCGAGCGTCTGCTTGAGCATCGCCACAGCCTCGTCGCCGCGCCCGATCCACGCGAGCGGGATCGCTGCTTCGATCTCGGCATCAATCGCCTGAGCGGCGTATTTCTCGGCATTTGCGCCCTTGGCAAGCTCCCAGTAGAGCGCGGCGCTTTTCGTGGCCGCCGCGTGCGCCAGCTCGCTGTCATCGAGCGCAATATAGGCAAAGACGGCCTGCGAATAATAGGCCTCGGCAAGCCCCTGCGTGATGGCCTCGTCGGCGGGCGCCTGCCGGTGCAGTTTTTCCAGTTGCGCGATGGCAATTCCCAGTGTTTCGCCCGCTTCCTCGCGCCGGCCCAGATTGGCCGCGATTGGCGTTCCCAGCACATCGGACAGCCGCTTGTATGCCAGCGCCGCCTCCAGCCGCACGCCCTTATCAGCCCCTTCACTGCTAGACAGGGCATCGAGATAGATCCGCGCCCTGTCCGCAATGTCGTTCAGCGCCTTGGTCGTTCCGGGCACGTCTTCGAGCTCGTCATACAGATCGAACAGCAGGAAATTGGACAGGGCGCGCACGTCGTCGAACCGGCGCTCGGCATTGTCGCGTTGTATGGAGGCTTCGCGGTAGGCATTGGTGACGAGCGCGAGGCTGACCAGCAGGATCAGCGCCGCCAAACTGGCCAGCGCAACAGGCAGACGGTTGCGGCTGACATATTTGCGCGCGCGATAGCGTCTTTGGGTGCTGAAAGCTGCAATCGGATAATCCTGGCGATAGTTGCGCAGGTCAGCCGCCAGCGATGCTGCGCCGGGATAGCGGTCCTCGGGCGCATCGGCTGCGGCCTTGTCGGCAATGGCCTGCAATTCGGGCACGGCAAACGGCTTGATCGCAATGGCAAGGATCTTGCCCAGCGAGTAAATGTCCGACAGCGTCGTCACCGCGCCGCCCGCGCGCCGTTCGGGCGCGGCAAAGCCGGGCGTCAGGCTGAGCGCGGTGAGGCCGCTCTGTGGCTGCGCGGGGCCAGCGCTTTCGTGTAGCCGGGCAATGCCGAAATCGATGAGCTTGGCACTGCCATCATGCGTTACCAGCACATTGCCCGGCGTGAGATCGCGGTGCACGATAAGGTTCTGATGCGCGAATTCGACCGCCGCGCAGATCTGCTCGATGATGCCGAGGCGCTCGTCGAGCGTCGGCTCCGCGCTGTTGAGCCAGCGCGCAAGCGAGATCCCGTCGACCAGCTCCATGACAATGTAGGGCGCGCCTTCAGCCGTTTCGCCGCCATCGTAAAGCTGGGCGATATGCGGATGGCGCAGTCCGGCAAGAAGCTGGCGTTCCTTGCGGAAGCGATCGAGCAGGCGCTCGGAGACTAGGCCCGGGCGCACCACCTTGATGGCCACGGGATGATCGAAATCGGCGCCTTGGCGGCTGCCCTTGTAAACCGCGCCCATGCCGCCCCGGCCGAGCAATCCGTCAATGCGGAAATCGCCGATCCGCTCGGGTAGCGGGCCGTCATCATCGGTATCTGCACCAAGGCCCGCCGCGCCGCCGGTTTGCAGCGAAGCCGCGCTTTCGCCGCTCGCGGCGAGCAATTTGAGTGCGCGCTCGCGCACCGCCCGGTCAGTGTCGCCTGCATTGCGGATGAATTCCTGAGGATCGGCCGGCGCAGCTTCCAGCGCCGCTTCGAAAAGCGCAAGAGCCTGCCGCTCGAGTGCCGGATCGCGGCGCATGGTCATTCGTCCGACAGGCGATCCTGCAACCAGGCGCGCGTTGCTGCCCAGCGCCGTTTCACCGTCGCCTCCGAATGGCCGAGCACTTCGGCAATGTCGGTAAGCGACATGCCGCCAAAATAGCGCATCTCGACTATGCGAGCGCGTTCGGGATCGATTTCGGACAATTCGGCCATTGCCATATTAAGCGCAATCAGCTCGATTTTCGGCTCAGTGTGCGCCACATCGGTGCACAGGGTGACAGGCTCGTGATAGCGCTTCTGGCTGTTTTTGCGGCGGATATTGTCAAGCAGCACTTGCCGCATGATCGTCGATGCAAGCGCCAGAATATGCGGTTTGCT
>DAIQNS010000005.1:0-11896 GCA_036788315.1 Alteraurantiacibacter sp.
ACCAGCTTTTCGTAACGGACAAGCATGGCGACTAGATCCTGGATTTGGGGAAGGGCGCTGCGGGAAAGTGCGTTGTGAAAAGGGCCGCGAAAGCTTCCTGATCCTTCGCCGCAATATCCCGAAAAATGCCCCGCAAATAGGCCGCAAGATTGCCCGATGCGAAGAAATTGTGGCTGAGCGTCACGCTGTGCTCTTCGCAGCGCACATGGTGCCAGTAGCCCGGCGGAATGATAAGCAATCCGCCCGGCTCCAGAATCCCCCTAAAGGCCGTGCGGCCGCGCATTTGCAGAAATCTTGCATAATCAGGAGCATCGGGATCGAATTCGCCGATATCTGGCGGGTCCCCGGCCAAGGGCGCGATCAGAGTGACGTGCTTGGTGCCCTCGAACTGTGCGAGCGAGCCAGTGGTACCGTGGAAATCGGCATGGAAAGGTGTCACCGTTCCCTCACGGCTGATGTAGATCGAAAAGAAATCCCGCTTGGTAATGCCCTCAAGCATTGCGCGCACGTCAGGAGCGAGGTCGGGCACCAGATTGCCGAGGCGCTCAGGATAGCGGCCGAGATCTGAATACAATTGCGGATAGTCCCTGAAAGCGCGCCAGTAGAACGCCCAGGAGGGGCAGGGTGCCGCTGGCTGGCCTGGAAGAGGGAGACCGTCCTGATCGACCCAGAAGCCCGGCGTATGGTCGGCTTCCTTCTCCAGATGGTGCAGATATTCGCGCAGGCTCGTCGCCTTGCCCCATGATCCGTCGAAAAACGAGGCCGGGATCAGGCCGAAATGATCGCCGAACTCCTGCGCGAAATAGGCGGTCGTCCATTTGCCACGCGCAGGCCAATCATCGAGCGCATCGGTATAGATCAATGGCTGCGCAAGTCCTGCTGCGAGGAACCGCGCGTCGCTATCAAGCGTAACGCGCGGAATGGCGGTCTCGACTAGTCCGCCTCCTCGTTCGGCCGGATCAGCCGAGCTTGCTTGGCTCATACATGCCGCTCGGCCTGCATTTTCTTGATTTCGGCAATTGCCTTGGCTGGGTTCAACCCTTTGGGGCAGACATTGGCGCAGTTCATGATCGTGTGGCAGCGATAGAGGCGGAACGGATCCTCGAGCTCGTCAAGCCTCTCGCCGGTCATTTCATCGCGGCTATCGGCCAGCCAGCGATAGGCCTGGAGCAAGATCGCAGGGCCGAGGAACTTGTCAGAATTCCACCAATAGCTGGGGCAGGCGGTCGAGCAGCAGGCGCACAGGATGCACTCATAAAGGCCATCGAGCTTCTCGCGCTGCGCAGGAGATTGCAGCCGCTCCTTGCCCGAAGGCGTGGTCGACACGGTCTGAAGCCAAGGACGGATCGAAGCATATTGCGCATAGAAATGCGTGAAATCGGGCACCAGATCCTTGATCACATCCATATGCGGCAAGGGCGTGATGCGGATTTCGCCTTTGAGGTCTTCGATTGCAGTTGTGCAGGCAAGCCCATTGCTGCCGTTCATGTTCATCGAGCACGAGCCACAGATCCCCTCGCGACACGAGCGGCGGAAGGTCAGCGTCGGATCGATCTCATTCTTGATCTTGAACAGCGCATCAAGCACCATCGGACCGCATTCGTCGAGATCGATCTCGAAGGTGTCGTAACGCGGATTTTTGCCACTATCGGGATCGTAGCGATAGACCTTGAAGGTCTTTTTCGATTTCGCACCTACCGCCTTGTGAACCTTGCCGTCCTTGCGGATCGTGCTGTTCGCGGGGAGTGTGAAGGTGGCCATCGAGTCTGATCCTTGTCGCTTTCTGCGCCCCCTACTTAATCGCTTGCTCGAACTAGGCAAGGTGTTGCTTGGATTGAATATCCACCTGGCAAACTGATCGCGTCGATTTGGTACTCGCGGCGATACGGCCTCTGGTCCAGCTAGCCCGGGCGGGCTAAAGCAACCTACCGATTTGCGAATTCTTTTGGGAGAGGGATGCAATGAATTGGGGTTGTGCGGCCGTTTTCGGCGCTTGCGGCGCAATCGGCGGAGCTTTGGTGGAACGTCTGAGCGCGCAGGGAACACGTGTTTTTGCAGGATCACGTGGCGCGCGCAGCATCAAGGGGGAGCAGATCATCCCGTTTCATTGGGATCTCACCGATGAAGCCAGCATCGCCGATGCTGCGCGCCTGATCAGTGCCACACCCCCTGACCTTGTGATCCTTGCTAGCGGCGCGCTCACACTGGAGGACGGCACTGGCCCCGAGCGCAGTTTCAAACAGCTTCAGGCCGAAGTCATGGCGGACATCTTTGCCATCAATACAATTGGTCCGGCGCTGGTTGCCAAGCATTTCCTGCCGCTTCTGCCGCGCGATCGGCGCAGCGTCTTTGCCGCGCTCTCGGCGCGCGTCGGCTCGATCGGGGATAACCGCAAGGGCGGTTGGCACAGCTACCGAGCGAGCAAGGCCGCACTCAACATGCTCATCCGCAATTACGCGATTGAAGTGGGGCGCACGCACAAGCAGGCCTGCGTCATCGGGCTGCATCCCGGCACAGTCGACAGCGCTTTGTCAGAGCCGTTTCAGGGCAATTTGCCGCAAGGACAATTGACGCGGCCAGCGGCGGCGGCGGACAATCTGCTCGCGGTGCTCGCCAAAGTCACCGCGCAGGACAGCGGCAAGGTGTTCGACTGGAAGGGCGAGGAAATTCCAGCTTAACTGATAAGACCATTCCTGCGCCATGATTCAGCCAGAAGCGTTTCCAGCAAGTCAGCATGAGTGAAACCTATGCGCGCGGCCGACGTGGCCATGGTTTTCTCTGACCATAGATTGCAGTTCAGATTGATCTCGATGAAATTGATGTCTCCAGTGTCGAGATCGACGCGAAACTCCACTCGCCCGTAATCGAACGGGACGAAGTCCTGCACAAATCTCGCGGCCATGGCACTGATCTTGGGGGCAAGATCGGGATGATCGAAGGGCGTCAGAGCGATCTTCTCTGTCGATTGAACGAGATCGCGTTTTTCATAATAGGTCCAGAAACGCTGCGTGTCCTCGCGTTCATACCATAGCATCGGCAGTTGTTCAGGCTTGCCGCCGATTGTGATGAAAGGCACCTGTACGTCATACCCGTTGAGATAGGGTTCCACGATGGCATCATGGCCTTGGCTGTGAATGTCGAGAAGGGCGCTCTCGATGCCTGCCCAGTCATGCGCGTCGGAAATGCCCCAACTGGCCGATGAGGCATTGGGCTTTATGATCCAGCGCCCGGCGGAAGAAGGCGGCGCATTGGCTTGATCGACTGGCGCACCGCGACGAAAACAGAACCATGGTGCCGTTGGCACGCCTACATGCGTGCTGGCGAGTTTTGACACGGATTTGTCATCACCCATCCCGCGCAGGAAGGGCATCGCACCAAGATAGGGGATACCGTGCATGTTACACAGCAGCGGGATAAGCATTTCCGAATTCACAAATCCGCCGCGATTGAGCAGGGGGAACACGAAGTCAACATCGGGTTTGGTGTACAAAACGCTGTAAGAATTGGCAAACTGGACATTCAAGCCAAGTTTCTCCAACGTCGTGCGGACCTGATGGTGGTAGATTGCATGATTGCCATCCTCCGGATGCATACCCCCATTCCAAAGTGCATGTTTGGCCATGAAGAGCATACGAACGCGCTCCTTTGCCTCGTCGGGGAGATGCAATGGAGCAATTGGTTTTGTCATGAAGATGTCTCTGGGACGGAGAGGAAAGAAACGGTCGCGCCCGGTAGGGTGCGTTTGCTGACTGCACAACCGAAAAGATTGGTCTTGCGTAAAAAGGCGAGATTATCGTCACACCTACGCATTCGTGCAGCATGACGGGCCAAGCTTAGCCGCCGTTGAATGCAATGTGCTTGGAGAAAAGTCAGGTTCAAACCTGTTCGTGGAGACTAAGCGTCAGGGTCGATCTCCGGCTTGGGTATATCCATCCCCAACCTGCCGCCAAGAACCCACTCGGCAATCGCATAGGTGCGCGCGTTATCGACATCGATAGCGAGGGCGCCGTCTTCGAAAACGACAGGCGCCATGCTGACACCAAAGCGTTTGCCCGTGCGCCTGAGGCCCTGTTCCAGAGTGACCATGCGCAGGCGCATGAGAATGATATTGAACAGGCCAAAGGCGCGCACGAGCCGGCTCTTGTTGGCCTGGAACTGTCCACCCTCGCGAAAGATTTCCGCAGCCTTCAATGCCTTGCGGCTGGCAAGGCCGTACAGATTGCAATTGGCGTAGCCAGCTTCCTTGAGATCGTAGAATCCGCGCTGGCCTTGCCGGTGTACTGCCCAGACGCGTTCGCGCGTTGTAACCCCGATGACCGCTTCGACTTCGCGCAATTTCTCGCGTACGCGGTTGAACCCGTCATGGGTGAGCAGAACATTGTCGGCGGTCGTGATCATGAACGGACCTTGATCCTCGCCTGCCGCCGCAATCACACTTTCCACGATATTCGGATCGGAATTGACCAACGTGACAGGGATGCCGCGCGCACGAAAAGGTGCGAGCACAGCATCGACTTCAGGCTGACCGTCGGGTTCCAAAACGACGCGGATTTCTTCCACCGCTTCCAAAGTGGTGAGAACTTCCATGACATGTTCGATCAAGGGACGACCACAGATCGGCACAAGGCATTTATGCGAAACCCCGGCGTTCTTGGCGAGGGGATTGACAACGCCCGTTCGCTGCGCTGCCAACACAATGATCTTTACCGGTAGGCTATTCATTGGGATATCCCCTCACCGCAGGGTCAATTGCCGAAAGTTCGTTGCCACCATCCGCCGCGACGCGGGCCTGCTTCACTGGCCTGCTCGCTGCTCGCATCGGTAGAGCTCGCCTGTGCCTTGGCCTTTGCGGCTTTGGTAGGCGCGGGCTTGGCGGCTGCGCTTTTTGAAGGCGCGGGAGCAGCTGCGGCCTCGGCTTCGGGCTCCGCCTTCTTGCGGCGCGTGCGCTTGGGCTTGGCTTCCGCTTCTGGTTCGGCTTGAGCCGGTGCCGCTTCGCCTTCGGGCTCGGCCTTTTTGCGGCGCGTGCGCTTGGGCTTTTCTTCGGCGGGCTTTTCCGCTTCAGGCGCTGCTTCGCCTTCGCTCACGGCATTCGTTTCGGGTTCGGCCTTCTTGCGGCGCGGGGCGCGCTTGGGCTTTTCCTGGGCCTTGGGAGCGTCATCCTCTGCTTGAGCAGCGGCGGCGACAGCTGTCGCGGCTTCCTCGCCAGCAGGCTGATCATCATCCGATGCTCCGCCTTCCGTCGGCTCGCCAGTAGCGACATCACCGTCACGCTTGCGGCCGCGACCACGGCCCGAGCGGCGACGACGCCGGCGCGAATTTTCCTCGCCCTCGTCATTGTCCGCTTCGGTCTGTACGGCGTTGCCCTCATCGTCACCATCGTCATTGTCAGAAGGAGCCTCGTCGCCTGTCTGACCGTTGCCGTCTGCGCCGTTCTCATCGCCATCCTGACGGTTGCGGTTGCGTCCGCGACCTCCGCGCCGGCGACGGCGGCGCTTCTTGTTGCGCGCATCCTCGTCATCACTAGCGCTGGCGCTGACACTGGCATTCTGGCCGGAGCGGTCCCTGCCTTTGTCGGCCGGGGTATCATCCTCGTCAGCATCCTCTTCGGCACCATCGTCGGCCATATCGTCTTCGTCGCCGATATCATCATCATCGTCGACAATCGGCTCGAATTTCGGCGTCGTGGTAGGCTTGGGGCCGGTCGAAGCGACGCGCATTTTCGCGCCTTCGTCCTCGCCCTCGGGCTGCACTTCGACAGTGACGCCGTAACGTGCCTCGATTTCAGCAAGATCTGAACGCTTGGAATTGAGCAGATACACCGAAGCCTCAGTCGAGGCGTATAGAGTAATCAGCGATCCCTTGCCCTTGGCTGCTTCATCTTCGATCAGACGCAAGGCCGAAAGGCCTGCCGAACTGGCGGTCCGCACAAGGCCGGTGCCATCGCAATGCGGGCACACCCTTGTTGTTGCTTCCAACACACCTGTACGCAGGCGCTGGCGGCTCATTTCCATCAGGCCGAAACCCGAAATGCGGCCTACCTGAATGCGCGCGCGATCATGCTTGAGCGCATCCTTCATCGCCCGCTCCACTTTGCGGGTGTTGGAATTGTGCTCCATGTCGATGAAATCGATCACGACGAGGCCCGCCATGTCGCGCAGCCGCAACTGCCGCGCGATCTCGTGTGCGGCTTCCAGATTGGTGTGCAGCGCGGTCTGCTCGATGCCGTGCTCCTTGGTGGAGCGGCCCGAGTTGATGTCGATCGAGACGAGCGCTTCGGTCGGATTAATGATCAGATAGCCGCCCGATTTGAGCTGCACCATCGGGTCATACATGGCCGAAAGCTGATCCTCGGCGCCATAGCGCTGATACAAGGGCACCGGTTCGGCATAATGCTTCACGCGGCGCGCGTGGCTCGGCATGAGCAGCTTCATGAAAGCTTTCGCTGCCTTGTAACCTTCATCGCCCTCGACGATCACTTCCTCGATATCGCGATTGTAGATGTCGCGGATCGCGCGCTTGATCAGATCGGAATCCGAGTGAATTCCGGCCGGCGCGCTGGAAGAGAGCGTCCGCTCGCGGATTTCGTCCCACAGCCGGGCGAGATAGTCGAAATCGCGCTTGATCTCGGGCTTGGTGCGCGAGAGGCCCGCGGTGCGCACGATCAGGCCCATGCTCTTGGGCAGGCTCAGATCGGCGACGATTTCCTTCAGCCGCTTGCGATCCCCGCCATTGGAGATCTTGCGGCTGATCCCCCCGCCATGGCTCGAATTGGGCATGAGCACGCAGTAGCGGCCCGCAAGGCTCAGGTAAGTGGTTAGCGCAGCACCCTTGTTGCCGCGTTCTTCCTTGACGACCTGGACGAGCAGCACCTGGCGACGCTGAATGACATCCTGGATCTTGTAGCGCCGACGCAGTGCCTGGCGCTTGGCGCGGACATCGTCGATTTCCTTGGCGCGGCTGTTGGAACGGCCCCGGCCTTGCTGGCGCTTGGGCTTGCCGCGACCACGGCCGCGCGCATTGCGGCCGCCGGACCGGTCATCGCCGTCATCCTCGTCGCCGTCTCTGCCATCTTCGGAGTTGTCGTCGGAGTTGTCGTCGGAGTTGTCGTCGGTATCGTAGCCGTTGTCGAACTGGCCGTCCTCGAACGTGGAGACATCATCCTTTTCGCTGGTATCGATTTCCTCGACTCCGGCGTCATCGTCGTCGTCACTATGGCGCTCATTGGAAGGTTCCTCGACTTCGTCGTCGTCTTCCTCGGCGCGCAGCGCGGCCTCTTCCTCGGCTGCCGCTTCTTCCTCGGCGAGCAGGGCAGCACGATCTTCGTGCGGTATCTGGTAATAGTCGGGATGGATTTCGCTGAAAGCGAGGAAGCCATGGCGGTTGCCGCCAAAGTCCACAAAAGCCGCCTGCAACGAGGGCTCAACCCGCGTTACCTTGGCTAAATAGATGTTCCCCTTGATCTGCTTGTGTTCAGCAGATTCAAAGTCAAATTCCTCAATCCGGTTTCCCTTGAGCACCGCTACCCGGGTTTCTTCCGAGTGGCGCGCGTCGATCAACATGCGCGTTGCCATTAAATAGTCTCCAGGCAAACCTGCGGCGTTTTCCGGAACATGTCCGTTGGAAACGCATGGGGCAGGTCAGCCGATCTGTGTGAATTACCCCGATGAGCGGCACATTGCCGTGATCAGTCGGGGAAGATGTGAAAGCGCCGCTCACGAAACCGGGAGCGGCAATGCGAAATGTGTCTGCCGAAATGCCAAGGCGCAGGGTTTGTCGCTGCGCTGGCCCGAAAAAGGGCAACCGTCCCATGCCATTTGCGCGGCCTTGCGGCTGTTGCGCGGCATTGGAACGGGTACTTTGCATTAGGGCATCAACCTGTATTTGGAGCCGCAATGAGCAAAATGCCAATTGCGGAAAAGCCATGAGCTTTAATTTGCCCCGGCATTTATTGCGCTAGCATCCGGGGAAAGCCTCGGCAACCTTATTGCGCAATTGGGTAAATTTACCCTGTAAGGGAGATGGGTGGCTTTGCCTTATGCTCATGGGCAATGTTACGGATATGAAAAAGAGCAACCGGGGACAGGCGTTGCGCGTGCCATTGTTGCAGTCTTACTGGTTTACTGGCCTGCTCGCAGCCTTGCTTGCAACCGGGGCCGTGCTTGTCCTGGTGGCGAGCAATGTCTTTCCGATGAACCCGCCTCCCGGCTCCGCGTTGCGCTTCAATCTGCCCGCAGTGCAGGAGCGCATGGCCTTGCCTGCCGTCGCAGGACCGGACGATCCCTCCTTGCCGCTGGTGATTATCGATGCGGGTCACGGCGGCCATGATCCCGGCGCGGTGAGCGCAGACTATTTCGAGAAGGATCTGGTTCTGGGGCTCGCCATTTCGCTGCGCGATGAATTGCTGGAAATGGGGGGCGTTCGCGTTGCACTTACCAGGGAGGATGATCGTTTCCTAGCCTTTTCCGAACGCGTGGCGATTGCGCGCGAACTCGAGGCCCATCTGTTCATCTCGATCCATGCCGATAGCGCGGCGGAGAAAGCCGATGTGAGCGGGGCAAGCATTTATGTCCTTTCCGAAGAAGCGAGCAGCGAGGCCGCGGCCCGCTATGCCGCGCGCGAAAACCGGGCGGATATGGTCAACGGCGTGCCGGTTTCGGACCGCGACGATGAAGTGACCGATATCCTTGTCGAACTCTCGCAGCGCCAGACCGGCATGGCCTCGCGCGAGTTTGTCGATCTGGTGTTGCGCGAAGGGGAGGGGGCAATCGAATTCCACCCCGAGCCGAGGCGCGCGGCGGGCCTTGCCGTACTGCGCGCACCTGATGTCCCCTCGGTGCTTTTCGAATCGGGTTTCATCAGCAATCCCGAAGAGGCCCGCGCACTGGCTTCAAACCAAGGGCGGCAACGTTTTGCACAAGCATTCGCGCGCGCAATCCGCATTTATTTCGTACGCAATCCCGTCGAGGAATAGCGCCTCAGCAGGAACAAAGGCGGCTCGCAGCTATGGCATTCATGGTGGCGCCAGCTTTATCATGCATGTAGAGGAGTCAGCCTATGACGACTTCAGACGATACCGAGGGGCAGACCTTCTCGATGCGCGTGCGCCGCCAGACGGGCGGGGCGGCAGCGTGGTTTGCCGAGAAATGGCGCGGGAGCCGCCTGTTTCGTATCCTTGTCTGGCTCGCCTCGATCGCGCTGCTCATCCTTGTGATTGGCTGGTTCCTGCTCGCGCGCAATCTGCCCGATGCAGAGCAATTGCTGGATTACGAGACAAATCTGCCCAGTGTCGTGCGCGGCATCGATGGCGAGATTGTGCACCGTTACGAGCGCGAACGGCGCGTGGCCTTGCAATTCAAGGATTTTCCGACGCAGCTTCTCAACGCCTACACTTCGGCAGAGGACAAGACATTCTGGAGCCATAATGGCATCGATGCGACGGGCTTTGCCAATGCCGTATTTGATTATGCGACCAAGATTGGCAGAGATGAGCGCGCTGTGGGCGGATCGACCATCACACAGCAGGTCGCCAAGAACGTATTGTTGACCAACGAGTATTCAGTCACGCGCAAACTGCGCGAAATGATCCTTGCAACGCGTATCGAGGAAGTGCTGACCAAGGAAGAGATCATCACGATCTATCTCAACGAAATCGCGCTTGGTCGCCGCGCGCACGGCGTGCAGGCGGCGGCACTGGCCTTTTTCGACAAAGACGTTGGCGAACTGGAATTGCACGAGATGGCCTATCTCGCCATCTTGCCAAAAGCGCCTGAGCAATACAGCCGCCCGGCCAATTACGATGAGGCGCTCGTGCGCCGCAATATTGTCCTGGGCCAGATGGAAGAGAACGGCCACATTACCGCCGCGCAGCGCGATGCGGAGCGGGCCAAGCCGCTGGGCATTGTCGAGGGACAGCGGCGCGAGCGATCGGCCGATGCGGGCTATTTCCTTGAGGAAGTGCGTCGGCGGCTGATCGAAAGATTTGGCGAAGAAGCCGAGGATGGGCGTGACAGTGTCTATGCCGGCGGGCTGTGGGTGCGAACCTCACTCGATACAGAGATGCAGGCCGCAGCGCAAAATGCGATGCGCACCGCGATGCTGCGATATCATGGCAATCGCGGTTGGACAGGGCCGATTGCCACCATCGATCTCGATGATGGAAACTGGGCGAGCCAACTGCGCAGTTCCTACCTTTCGATCAATTACGAGAACTGGCGCATAGGCCTTGTGACGTCGCGCAGCGGCTCGTCCGCGCAGATCGGCTTTGCCGACGGCAAGGAGGCTCCCTTGAGCGGCCTGCCTGATGCGTTGAAGGCGGGCGATGTGATTGCCGCTAGCCCATCGGGCAATGGTTGGCGTGTGCGCACCATCCCGTCTGTCTCGGGCGGATTTGCCGCGCAGGCACCCGGCACAGGCCGCGTGCTGGCGATGCAGGGCGGCTTTGATCCCCGCCTCGGCGCTTTCAACCGTGCGACCCAGGCCAATCGGCAGCCCGGCTCGACCATCAAGCCCTTCGTCTATGCCACCGGGCTCGAACACGGCATGACGCCTGCATCGATGGTGCCCGACAAGCAGTATTGCTATTATCAGGGCAGCAATCTGGGCGAGAAATGCTTCACCAATTTCGGCGGATCGCGCGGCGGCGGCGAATATCCGATGCGCTACGGGCTCGAGCAATCGAAGAACCTGATGACAATCCATATCGCCATGGATTCGGGCATGGAAAACGTCATCAAGACTTTCGAGCAGGCGGGCATTGCGGACAAGGGCGATTATGAGCCCTTTCCCGCCTTCGCACTCGGCGCGGGCGATACCACAGTCATGCGCATGGTCAGCGCCTATGCCATGCTCGCCAACCACGGGAGGCTGATCGAGCCTACGCTCATCGATTATGTGCAGGACCGCGATGGCAAGGTGATCTGGCGCGCCGATGAGCGGGCTTGCACCGGCTGCAACATGCAAGAATGGGATGGCTCGCCGATGCCCCGCTTCGGTCCGCGTGGCCGGCAGGTGATGGACGCACGCACGGCTTTTCAGACCGTTCACATGCTGACAGGTGTGGTCGAGCGCGGCACGGCAACGCGTCTGCGCGCACTCGAGATGCCGCTGTTCGGAAAGAACGGCACGAGCTCGGGCCCGACCAATGCGTGGTTTGTGGGCGGTTCGCCTGACATCGTTGCAGGCACGTATCTGGGCTTTGACGAGCCGCGGAACATGGGCGGATACGTCCAGGGCGGCAACACCGCCGCGCCGATCTTCCAACAGTTCGCACAGGAAACGCGCGACAAGTGGAGCGGGCGTCCGTTCCTTGCGCCGCGCGGCGTGCGCATGGTCCGGGTCGATCGGCGCACGGGGCGGCGCGTGTTTGATGGCTGGCCGAGCGATGAGCCCAATTCCGCCATCATCTGGGAAGCCTTCAAGCCCGACAGCGAACCACCCCGGCGCCAGCGTCAGGACGAAGTGGATGCGCTGCGCAACATGATCCTTGCGCAATTGCGCCGTCAACGCGATGCGCGCAACGCCGGGCCTGGCACGAATGATGAACCGACGAACTTTGCCGAAGAGCAGGGCGGGCTGTATTAGCGCGCATCGGCCATTGGCGAAATTGCCGCCTGCTCTTCCCCAAATCGCCGCGCTGCGCTAGGCGCGCCCTCTTTTAGTGGAGATGTCCCATGCGTGCCGAAGGGCAGGCCCATATAGACCGGATCGAGGCTGCGCTTGCCCTCGTCAAGAAGTCGCTCGATTGGGAACGCGCGCTGCGCCGCCTCGACGAACTCGAAGCGCGCGTGCAGGATCCAGACCTGTGGAACAATCCCAAGCAGGCGCAAGCGATCAGCCGTGAGCAGAAACTGTTGAAGGATGCCGTGGCAACGGTGCGCGAGATTTCGACGGAAATGTC
>DAIQNS010000005.1:11906-15303 GCA_036788315.1 Alteraurantiacibacter sp.
GAGTTTGTCGAAATGGGCGAAGCTGAAGACGATGACGAGGTTGTCGCCGAAGGCCTCGCCTCGCTTGCCGCGCTCGCCAAGCGGGCCGACAGGGACAAGGTCAATGCGCTTCTTTCGGGCGAAGCGGACGGCTATGACACTTATCTCGAAGTGCATGCAGGCGCGGGCGGAACCGAAAGTCAGGATTGGGCAGAAATGCTCCAGCGAATGTATTCGCGCTGGGCAGAGCGGCGCGGCTACAAGGTCGAAGTGGTCGAATATCAGGCCGGCGAGCAGGCCGGCATCAAGTCCGCAACGCTGCTGATCAAGGGCGAAAACGCCTATGGCTTCGCCAAGACCGAAAGCGGCGTGCACCGGCTCGTGCGCATCAGCCCCTACGACAGCTCGGCCCGGCGCCATACGAGCTTCTCGAGCGTGTGGGTCTATCCGGTGATCGACGATGAAATCGATATTGAGATCAACGAGGGCGATCTGCGCATCGACACCTACCGCGCCTCAGGCGCCGGCGGGCAGCACATCAACACAACCGACAGCGCAGTGCGCATCACGCACAAGCCCACCGGGATCGTCGTCGCGAGCCAGAACGACCGCAGCCAGCACAAGAACCGCGCCACCGCGATGAACATGCTCAAGGCGCGGCTCTATGAAGCCGAGCTTGCCCGGCGCGAGGCTGAAGCGGCAGGCGAATATCAGGAAAAGACCGAGATCGGGTGGGGCCATCAGATCCGTTCCTATGTCCTGCAACCCTATCAGATGGTGAAGGATCTGCGCACGGGCACGACCTCGACCGCTCCAGGCGATGTGCTCGACGGGGATATCGAGGATTTCATCGCCGCAGCCCTCGCTCAACGGGTAACCGGGGAAAGTGTGGATGTGGACGATGTGGAATAAGCTCGCGTGAGCGCGGGGCGTGCATTTGCAATTGCTTTTGCACGCGCTCGCGACCCAGGCTGCACCCGCAGGATAGACATGCGATTTACGATTGCCCTGATGGCCCTGGCGGCATTGGCCGCTTGCGATGTTGCCGAAGAGGATCGCCCCGAAAGCGCGCGCGATTTTCCGCGTGCCTATCGCCCGGTTTCCGAGCCTGCCAGCAACGCTTTCTCGACCGAGCAAATCCGCGATGACCGGCGCGAGGCAATTACTGTCATGGATCAGGCGCAGGTCACAGAAGGAATGACCGTCGCCGATATCGGTGCGGGCGAGGGCTATTACACCGTGCGACTGGCAACGCGTGTGGGCTCAGCGGGGCGCGTGCTGGCCAACGATATTGACGAAGCTGCACTGCGCAGGCTCGGCAACCGGGTTGAACGTGAACGGCTCGACAATGTCTCGATCATACTTGGTGCGCCGGATGATCCGAAATTGCCCGCCAACAGTTTTGACCGTATCTTTCTTGTGCACATGTATCACGAGGTTGCCGAGCCTTATGCTTTCCTGTGGCGCATGCGCCCGGCGTTGCGCGAAGGTGGGCAGATCATCGTGGTGGATATCGACCGCCCTGCGGATGAACATGGGATCGCACCGCAACTGTTGTTTTGCGAATTCGAACGAGTGGGCTATCGGCTCGTGGAGTTTATCCGTAAACCGCAGATTGCCGGATATTACGCACAATTCGAAGTCGCCGGGCCGCGCCCCGAGCCGCGCGACATAGAACCGTGCGTCCAGCCCGGCGATAATGCCAATGCCCTGTCCCTATCTTCGGACAGCGCCACTGAGGACAATGATGACGTTCAAGGGACTTAAGCCAATCATGTATGGCGGCCGCGAAGTTTGGCCATTGATCGAAGGGGGCAAGGGGGTATCGGCAACGAATCACGCGAGCTCAGGCGCCTGGGCCGCCGCTGGCGGGATCGGCACGGTCAGCGCGGTAAACGCCGACAGCTATGACGAGAACGGCGACCCCATCCCGCAGGTCTATGACCAGCGCACCCGCGAGGAGCGTCACCGACAACTGGTGCGCTACGCCATCGACGGCGCGGCCGAGCAGGTCAAACGCGCCTACGAAATGTCGAACGGCAAAGGTGCGATCAATATCAACGTCCTGTGGGAAATGGGCGGAGCGGCTGAAGTGCTCGAAGGCGTGCTGGCGCAGACCAAGGGCATGGTGACCGGCGTTACCTGCGGCGCGGGAATGCCTTACAAACTTGCCGAGATCGCTGAGCGGCACAATGTCTATTACCTGCCGATCATCAGCTCAGGTCGCGCCTTCCGTGCCCTGTGGAAACGCTCCTATCACAAGGTGCCGCATCTGATGGCGGCAGTGGTATACGAGGATCCCTGGCTGGCGGGCGGGCACAATGGCCTGTCCAACGCCGAAGACCCGCGCGTGCCGCAGGATCCTTATCCGCGCGTTAAGGAACTGCGCGAAATGATGCGCAAGGAAGGCGTGGCCGATGATGTGCCGATCGTGATGGCAGGCGGCGTCTGGTGCCTTCGCGAATGGGAAAACTGGATCGACAACTCCGAGCTTGGCCAGATCGCATTCCAGTTCGGCACGCGGCCCCTGTTGACGCAGGAAAGCCCCATTCCGCAAGGGTGGAAAGATGCCTTGCGCGACATTCATCCCGGCGACGTGCTGCTCCACAAGTTCAGCCCGACAGGCTTTTATTCAAGCGCAGTGAAAACACCGTTCCTGTACGATCTGATGCACCGTTCGGACCGCCAGATCGGCTTTGCCAAGGATGCTGATGACGCGCGCAGTGTGCAGCTTGAAGTGGTCAAGAAGGGCGGCAAGCTCTGGGTGACGCCAGAGGACAAGGAGCGCGCACGGGGCTGGGTGGCGCAAGGCCATACCGAGGCTTTGAAAACGCCTGACGATACGCTCGTGTTCGTGACGCCCGAAAAGCGCGACGAAATCCGCAAGGACCAGACCGATTGCATGGGCTGCCTTTCGCATTGCGGCTTTTCGAGCTGGAAGGACCATGACAATTTCACCACCGGCCGCCTCGCCGATCCGCGCAGCTTCTGCATCCAGAAGACCTTGCAGGAAATCGCGCATGGCGATCCGGTGGAGAACAATCTGATGTTCGCCGGCCATGCCGCCTACCGTTTCCGCGAAGACCCGTTCTATTCGAACAACTACACGCCGAGCGTGAAGGAACTGGTCGAGCGGATATTGACCGGCGACTGACGACATGGGCGCGCCGCCGCCGATCGGATACACCTTGCGCGAAGGCCTTGCCTTGCCCAAGCTTGTGTTCAATCCGCTGCGGATGCCCCGCAAGGGGGCGAGGATCGGGCGTGGGCGGCCTGTGCTGGTGATACCGGGCCTCGCGACGGGCGACATTTCCACCACCTTGCTGCGGCGCACCTTGCGCTCGCGCGGATTTGCACCCGAAGGCTGGCGCCTTGGTGTCAACACTGGCGGCAAGGTAGAGAAACTTGCCCGCCTTGA
>DAIQNS010000005.1:15313-20110 GCA_036788315.1 Alteraurantiacibacter sp.
CAATTGCCCCGGCAGACGGGACACAAGCCGATTGTTATCGGGTGGAGCCTTGGCGGCCTATACGCCCGCGTTCTGGGCCACCGCGCGCCGGCGGAGATCGCCATGGTCATTACCGTTGGCAGCCCGTTTTCCGGCGACCGGCACGCCAATCACGGGTGGCGCGTTTACGAAGCGCTAAATGATCACACGGTCGAAAATCCACCCTTTGCAGAAGATTTCAGCATGAAGCCCCCTGTTCCCACCATTGCCATCTGGTCTGCCGTTGACGGGATCGTTGCGCCGGACAGTGCGCGCGGGCTTGCCGAGCAATCCGACATCGCGATCCGGATCGACATGCAGCATTTCGCGCTAGGCGCCTCGCACGCCGCGATCGACCGCCTGATTGACGCGATTGGCGAAACCGATGTGATGTTCGCCTAACCACACCGCTTGCCCGCCGCGCTGCCAGCGGCTAGGGCGCGCTGCAGTCTCTTTGACATACAAGCAACAAGGCTCTGTCCGATGAAAATTAGCGGCGTGGACATTCGTCCCGGCAACATCCTCGAATATGAAGGCGGCATCTGGAAAGTCGCCAAGATCCAGCATACGCAGCCAGGCAAGGGCGGCGCCTATATGCAGGTCGAGATGAAGAACCTCATCGACGGCCGCAAGACCAATGTCCGCTTCCGCAGCGCCGACACGGTTGAGAAGGTACGTCTGGAGACGCAGGATTATCAGTTCCTTTATGAAGATGGCGAAATGCTCGTGTTCATGGACGGTGATACTTTCGAGCAGATCACGCTTCCGTCCGATCTTCTCGGCGATGCGCGCCCGTTCCTGCAAGACGGGATGCAGGTCAGCCTGGAACTCTGGGAAGAGCGCCCAATCAGCGTGCAGCTCCCCAGCCAGATCGAAGCCGAGATAGTCGAGGCGGATGCCGTGGTGAAGGGGCAGACCGCTTCTTCGAGCTACAAGCCTGCGATCCTCGACAACGGCGTGCGCATCATGGTCCCGCCGCATATTGGCGCGGGAACGCGCATTGTGGTGGATGTCTATGAGCAGTCGTATGTCGGGAAGGTCAGCTAAGCCTGATGTCGATGTATTCAGGCCTTGTCCGTGTGATGGAACGTGCTGCGCGGAAGGCAGGGGCGCGGCTGCGGCGTGATTTCGGTGAAGTCGAGAAGCTGCAGGTCAGCCGCAAGGGGCCGTCCGATTTCGTCTCCAAGGCCGACGAGGCGGCAGAACGCATCCTGTATGACGAGTTGGTGAAGGCGCGCCCCGATTGGGGTTTTCTGCTTGAAGAGGCTGGCGAAATCGATCCCAATCCCGATCAGCCGCGGTGGGTGATCGATCCGCTTGATGGCACGAGCAATTTTCTCCACGGCATCCCGCATTTTGCAATTTCCATCGCGGTGCAGGAGCCCAAGCTTGGCGGCGGGGGCTGGGGCGATGTGACCGCGGCGCTGGTTTATCAGCCGGTGCTCGACGAGACTTACTGGGCTGAAAAATCGCGCGGTGCATGGCTGCATGACGGGCGCCTGCGCGTCTCGAGCCGGAGCCAGATGTCCGAAGCCTTGTTCGCCACCGGCATGCCCTTTCAGGGACATGGCGATTTTGACGAATGGCTCAAGATCTATGGCGCTGTCGGCCCGCATGTCGCCGGTATCCGCCGCTTTGGCGCAGCCTCGCTTGATCTTGCGTGGGTCGCGGCGGGGCGCTTCGATTGCTATTGGGAAAGCGATCTTTCGCCGTGGGATACAGCAGCTGGCGGATTGCTGGTGCGCGAGGCCGGCGGCTTTGTGACCGATTATCGGGGGCGTTCGCTGCCGATTTGCGACAAACAGATTATTGCCGGCAGTGACCCCTTGCATTCACGGCTGCATAAGGCAATTGCGGGAGCATTGAAGGCATAGACACAAGAGTTAACCGCTTGTAATCCTCGCAACATGACGCGAGCCTCCGTGGCGGAATTGGTAGACGCGCTCGACTCAAAATCGAGTTTCTTACGAAGTGCCGGTTCGAGTCCGGCCGGAGGTACCATGTTTTTTGGCGCTTGCTTTTCCCGCGACGGAGCAGGCGCAACCTAACCGGGACACAGATTTTGATCGAAGTCCCCTCCTTTCATGCCATCGCTGCAATGGCGCTGACGGTGGCAGTGTTTGTCGCCTTTGCGCGCGGCCGCATGTCGGTCGAGATCATCTCGCTGATGACGATCGCGGTGATTGCGGTTGGCCTGTACTTCTTTCCTCTCCCGCACACCATGCCGACTGACGGGCTGACGCTCGCTTTCGGGGGGTTCGGGCATTATGCGCTCATCACCATCTGCGCCTTGATGATCATGGGTCGGGGGCTGGTGGTTACAGGGGCGCTTGAACCCGCTGCCCGGGTGCTCGAGCGGATCTGGAAGTTCAACACTCATGTGGGGCTGCTGGCCTCGCTGCTGCTCGCCTTCGGCCTGTCGATGATTGTGAACGATACGCCGGTGCTGGTCCTGTTGTTGCCGATCTTCGTGGCTCTGGCGCAGCGCGGCGCAATGCCCGCTTCCAAGACACTCATCCCGTTGAATGCTGCAGTTCTGATCGGCGGCATGGCGACCACAATCGGCACCTCGACCAATCTGCTCGTGGTTGGCATTGCGGTCGATCTGTGGCTGGTGATGCCGCGGTTGCTGCCCGACAATTCGACCGATCATGTGCAGGCACAGCGAAGGTTCGTTGCCAGATTGCGGGTAACCCGCTCGAGCAATCTGGTTGGCAAACATTTCGACGAGATCGTCGAAACTTTGCCCGATGATTTCCGCTTTGAGGAGCGGCCGAACGGTCCGTTCCAGGCAGGACAGCGGCTGACCGTCTCGGGCACGCACGAAAGCCTCGAAGAAGCCTTGCGGATCCTGCGCGGACAATTGGCACCGGGCTGGGTGGTCGAGCGGATCAGCCGCGAGGGCAAGGAGCGCAGCGAGGATATCCAGGTTGTCGAAATGGTCGTGACCTCCGACAGCCGCATCCTCAACCGCACGCTCGCAACCTCGGGCATTGCCGATCATTACGGCGTGGCGGTGCTGGGCATTTTCAAGCCCAATCGCCCGCTGAACCCGAAGCCTGAATCAACGAGCAGTGAAGTGCGCCTTGCTGAGGGCGATGTGATGCTGGTGATGGGGCTGGCGGATGATCTGGAAACCTTTGCCAATGCCGATGGGCTGCTGCAGCTCGAAGGCGCCAAGGTCATTCCGCGTCGCTCCAAGGCTGTGCTGGCGGGCGCGATCATGGCCGGGGCCATTGCGCTCGCCTCGGTCGGCCTGCCGTTCTATGGGGATCAGGGCTTTTATCTGCTTAAGATGCCGATTGCCATTTCCGCGCTGGCAGGCGCGATCCTGATGTTCGTGACAGGCTGCGTGAAATTTGACCGGGTGGGCCGCGCGCTCTCGGGCAAGGTCATTGTGCTTGTAGCTGCGAGCATCGCAATTGGCCGTATCATCCTCGATAGCGGGGCCGCCGGCTGGCTTGGCCAGGTTCTCGCAATGGGATTGCAGCATCTGCCGCCCGCAGGCGTGCTGGCGGCCATCATGCTCTTCGTGACGGTACTTACCAATTTCGCCTCCAACGCGACTGCCGCGACCGTCGGCACGCCTATCGCCTTCAACATCGCCAGCGAACTCGGCCTTCCGCAGGAGCCGTTGATCCTGGCCGTGCTGTTTGGATGCAATTTGTGTTACGCAACACCGATTGCCTATCAGACCAACATGCTGATCATGGCGGAGGGCAATTACACCTTTGCGGATTATCTCAGAACGGGCGTTCCGCTGGTGCTGATCATGGTTACCACGCTCAGCTTCCTGCTGGCGGTGAGCTACGGAATGTAGCCCGGCTTGGCCGCCTGTTTGCAATTGCTCCTGCGGCCAGATTGCCTGCCAAGTGCTTGAAGCTTCGCTCCAGTCGAAACCGCAAGACATCTCAGCTTCGATGTGTAAAGTTTACCGACAATTTATCAGTATGCCTTAATACAGGTCTTTACCGGGAAATGCTCCCGGCACTGGGCGGCTGGAACGATGATTCGATTATTCAAACATTACATTCCGCATGCCGTGCTGCTGTTGGGAATGGTCGATTTCGCGCTGCTGGTGATTGCGGCCGACCTCGCGTGGAATCTGCGCGCGTCCCAGATCGAGATTGACCCGGGCACGCTGCTGGATCGTACTTGGCCGCTGCTTGGCTTTGCCACCACCACCCAAACGGCTCTGATCGCGGTAGGCGTCTATGGCGCCGATGCGCTGCGCTCGATGCGGTTCGCCTGCGCGCGCATGCTGGTGGGCGTAAGCCTTGCGATCATCGGACTGGCAATGATCGACTTCGTGCTTCCCGGAAACACCTATTGGCGCTCGACGCTCCTTTATTCGATGATCCTGTCAATTTTCCTTCTCGTCATGAACCGGCTGATCGTGGGCGCAATGCTCGGCGCAGCGGCGTTTCGCAGGCGCGTGCTCGTCATGGGCTCCGGGATGCGCGCTGAGCGCATTCGCAAGCTCAGCGAGAGGCCCGGTAGCGGATTTGTCGTTGTGGGCTTCATTGGCATGAGCGACGGCAAGAAGACCGTCGCCGAGGCGATCGACCGCACCGCGATCCACGATATGTCGAAATTCGTCGCCAATCTGGGGGCAAGCGAAGTGGTGCTTGCACTCGAAGAGCGGCGCAACGCGCTGCCTTTGAAAGATCTTGTTCGGATCAAGACAGCAGGCGTCCACGTCAACGATTTCTCCAGCTTCCTCGAGCGTGAAACTGGCCGCGTCGACCTCGACACGCTCAATCCGAGCTGGTTGATCTT
>DAIQNS010000005.1:20120-22241 GCA_036788315.1 Alteraurantiacibacter sp.
CGGACGGCTTTTCCTCAGGTCGCGCGATTTCAAGCGCGGCCAAGCGCCTGTTTGACATCATGGCGAGCGCGCTCCTGCTGGCGCTGACCTTTCCCGTCATCGGCCTGTTTGCGATATTGGTGAAACTGGACAGCAAGGGCCCGGCCTTCTTCAGGCAGGTGCGCGTGGGCCTTTATGGTCAGGAATTCGTGGTCCTGAAACTGCGTTCCATGCGCGTGGATGCCGAAAAGGACGGGGCCAAATGGGCTGACAAGAACGATGACCGCATTACCCGTATAGGCAAGATCATTCGCAAGTTGCGAATTGACGAATTGCCGCAGGTGTGGACGGTTCTCAAAGGCCAGATGAGCTTTGTCGGACCACGCCCCGAAGTGCCCACATTCGTCGCCGACCTGGATGACAAGCTGCCCTATTATGCCGAACGCCACATGGTGAAACCGGGCATCACCGGCTGGGCGCAGATCAACTATCCCTATGGCGCTTCAATCGAGGATTCGCGGCACAAGCTCGAATACGATCTTTACTATGCCAAGAACTACACGCCTTTCCTCGATCTCCTGATCCTGTTGCAGACGCTGCGCGTGATCCTCTGGCCGGAGGGAGCGCGCTGAGCATGACGGGCTGGGATATCCTCATCTATGGCGCGCACCTCGTCACCGGCGTAGCGTGCATCGTCATCACGCTCGGCTTGGCATCGGGGCGGCGCGATCATGGCCATGCGGTCAAGGCGTGCATTGGCGCGCTGTCTTGCGCAGCCTTGTGGGCCTTTGCGGTGATCGGCCTTGGCATCAACAATCTGATCACGGCACTGGCGCTGAGTGCAGCCTATCTGGCGTGGCTGTGGATGCTCTACCGCATGTTTAGCCACGATGCCCGAGACAAGAGCCTTGCTCCGATCCGGCCTGTCGTGGCGGCATTGGCGCTGGTGGAATTCCTGCAAATCGCGATCCTGTTCGCATGGCTGCAATATGCGGGGCAAGCGGGCGCCGAGCTTCTGATAGCGCGCTTTGCCATTATCCTGCGCATGTTGTTCTGCATCGGCGCGCTGGTGCTGGTGCATAATCTCTATGTCGGCGCATCGCAGGAGGCGCGGCAATCCTTGCGCTGGCCCGCCGCGGCAATGGCAGTGTTCTGGCTGTATGAACTCAACCTATACACGGTCGCTTACCTCGCCGATGCCATGCCCGGATTGCTGCGTGATCTGCGTAGCCTGGCGCTGCTTTTGGCGAGTTTGCTGCTGGGCATTGGCACATTGCAGCAAGGCAATGAAATGCGCTTCCGACCTTCGCGCAGCTTTGCCTTCCAGTCATTTTCCTTGTTGATCATTGGTGGCTACCTTGTCGTGATGGTCGTGATTGCGCAGGGCATTGCCTATGCCGGGACCGACAGCGCGGGGGCTCTGCAAACAGGCTTCGTGCTGCTGGCGAGCGTGGTTGCCCTGACTGTCCTCCCGTCCAAGCGGATGCGCGGATGGCTGCGCGTGACCTTGTCAAAGCATCTGTTCCAGCACCGCTACGATTACCGTGCCGAATGGCTGCGCTTTACCAATACAATCGGGCGCGCGGGGCCAAGTGCGCCGCCTTTGCCCGAGCGTATCGTGCAATCGGTGGCCGATATTGCCGATAGCCCAAAAGGCCTTTTGCTGACCCCGCGCGAAGAAGGCGGGTTGGCGCTGGCCGCGCGCTGGCAATGGCCGGGGATCGACGTGCCGGGCGAGGCGCTGACCGAGGCTGGCATTACTTTCTTTGAGGAAAGCCAGTTCATCCTCGATCTCGATGACATTCGCTCAGGTCAGGAGCAGGGCATCCCCGAGGCAGCTTATCCCGATTGGCTGATGGCGAGCCAGGATGCCTGGGGCATGGTGCCGCTACTGCATTACGAGCGGCTTGTCGGCGTGGTGGTGCTGGCGCGCGCGCCCGCAGCGCGCAGGCTTGACTGGGAAGATTTCGACCTCCTGCGCGTAGTTGGGCGGCAGCTCGCGAGCTATCTGGCAGAGCAGTCCAGCCAGGACGCACTGGGCGAGGCGCAAAGGTTTGACGAATTCAACCGCCGCATTGCCTTTGTGATGCACGACATCAAGAACCTCGCCAGCCAGCTTTCGCTGCTGGCCCGCAATGCAGA
>DAIQNS010000006.1:0-553 GCA_036788315.1 Alteraurantiacibacter sp.
TCAGCTTCAATGAATTGCCCGGGCCAACTGCGCCCGTCGGTCGTGGCAGCGTAGAAGATCTCCTGCGCGGACCAATCGGGGAAGCGCGCGCGGTATTGCTGCACCACCCATTCGGGCCTGAGGTCGATGCGGATCTGAGGCGCGAGACGCTCGGCCATATTGTCCCAGTCCAATCCGCTCACCACCGGCCCGTCCGGGCTAATGAAAGCGCGTGTCTCGTCGGTGGTATTGCCCAGGATCATGGGGATATGCAGCGATTGCGGAGCGGCATCGGGCCAGAACGGATGGCGGTGAAGATGGACCATGTCGAGCACCGGGCCAAAGTACAGCCCCCCACCCAGGATCGGATCGCGCGCGCGCAGCCCATCGACGAGCCGTTCGAAAGGCACTGCGAGCAGCGCAGCCCAGTCGTTCTGATCGAGGTCAAGTTGGTGCATGAAGGCCTGCGTCCTCCGCCAGGCATTGCCCGGTCCGCTCGCGGTGACCTGCTGCCCGCTCATTGTCCCGGCGGAGTGGAACAGCCCTTCGGCCTCGGGCATTGCCATCAGCGTGG
>DAIQNS010000006.1:563-2381 GCA_036788315.1 Alteraurantiacibacter sp.
TCCTGCGCAGCCAGCTCGGCGAGGGCCAGCACCTCGCCCCGCCGCCCGACTGGCCGAACACCATGACGCGCGCCGGATCGCCGCCGAAAACGGCAATATGATCTTTAACCCACTCAAGCGCGCAGATGAGGTCCATCTGGCCTGCGTTCCCGCTGTGCGCGAAACGTTCTCCGAAAGGCGCGAGCCAGCCATAGCCGAACACGTTGAGGCGATGGTTGACCGTTACCACCACCGCATCGCCTTGCGCTGCCAGATGCGGACCATGCGTCAAGGGATCGGTTACCGAACCCGAATTGTATGCCCCACCGTGGAAATAGACCATTACCGGGCGGCGCGCGCCGCTGCCGGGTTCAGGCGTCCAGATATTGAGGAACAGGCAATCCTCGCTGACCGCCGCGCTCATCGGGTTGGCTTGCGGGCACAGCGGGCCAAACGCGTCGGCGAGAACAGTCTCGCCCTCGAACGGCTCGGGCACAGGCAAGGCGAAACGCTCGGCACGCGCGTAGCGAATCCCCAGAAAGGCCGCCACTCCGCGATCATGGATGCCCTGATACCGCCCGACTCTTGGCGAACCTGCGCGCGCGCGAAGCGGTTGCGCTGACAAGGCTGCGCCAGCGGCAGCGCTGCCCAGCAGCGCGCGCCGCGTAATGCCCTCAGCGCCGGACAAGGCCTGCGGCGTGTTCCTTGTAGCGTTCACTCTCATCCCAATTCTTTTTGCTTCCGGCGCGCCGCTTTGCTTGTCGCCAGGCGGCGCTATTGCCACCCTCTCTGGGTGAAGCGCAAGGCGCAAGCTGCGAGAAAAGCGGCGCCATGCGGCATTACGCTTTCATCTATGACCATGCGGCTTGAATGAAGGCCGCAGCATCCCTGCCAGTCGCCGCCTTGTGCCGCTGCGCCAAGGAACAGCATGGCGCCGGGCACTTTCTCGAGCACATAGGAGAAATCTTCCGCGCCCATGGTCGGGCTCGGCCGGTAGGCGAAGCCTTCTTCCCCGCCCAATTCCTGCGCCACCGCGCGGCCGAGTTCGACCGCGCGCGGATCGTTCATGGTGACGGGAAAGCCATCCACGAAACTCACCTCTGCTGCACATTCATGCGCGGCAGCGACATTCTGCGCAACGCGGGCAATGCTTGCGCGGATAGCGCGGCGGCGTTCAGGCGACAACGTGCGCACAGTGCCCGTCATGGCAACGCTGTCGGGAATGATATTATGCGCTGAGCCTGCGTTAATCTTGGTGATCGACAGCACTGCCGCCTCGCCTGCATCGAAGCGGCGCGTCATCATGCTTTGCAAGGCCAGCACAATTTCCGCAGCGACGGGCACTGGATCGACCGCATCGTAAGGCATCGAAGCATGGCCGCCCGCGCCGGTCACCGTAATCTCCAGCATGTCGGCAGAGGCAAGCATCGCGCCTGCCCGCGCGATGATCGTGCCATGGCGCGCATTGGGCCAGACATGGAGGGCAAAGGCCGCATCGGGCAGCGGATCGAGCAGTCCGTCTTCGAGCATGAAGCGCGCGCCATGGTGGCCCTCTTCGCCCGGCTGGAACATCAACAGCACCTCGCCCCGCAAACTCGCGCGCCGATCGGCCAGCAAGCGCGCTGCGCCCGCCAGCATTGCCGTGTGCGCGTCATGGCCGCAGGCGTGCATTCGCCCCTCGGTCCGTGAGGCGAAGGGAAGCTGTGTGTTCTCCTGCATTGGCAGCGCATCCATATCCCCGCGCAGCAGCACGCGCGGTCCGGGCAAGTCGCCCTTGAGCACAGCGACCGCGCCTGTGCACGAGGCTTCGGCGGGCAGGCTCACGGTTCGGCATTGGTT
>DAIQNS010000006.1:2391-13201 GCA_036788315.1 Alteraurantiacibacter sp.
GCACGAGGCCCCCTCACGCCATTGCAGATCAAGATCGGCAAGCTCCTCGCGCACCTTGGCAAGCGTGCGCGGGGTTTCCAGGCCAAGTTCGGGATCGGCATGGATCGCGCGGCGCAGATGCGTGATGCGCGGTGCAATTGCGCGGGCATCATCAAGGATATCACTAGTCAGCATGGCTTGCGGCGCTCGCTTGCATATGGGGAAAACGCCACCAGATTAGCGCAAACAGATGCATTTGTAACCAATCTGCGCCTTGAGCGATGTTGCATAAAGGTTGCATTGCAGTTGCAAATAGGCGACGGTTTTCTGACCCTGTGTCGAAAGTCTGTAGCATTTTTTCATAGTGCATGTTTAAGGCTAGTAGCAATGCCCGGGACGGTTCATCTTTTTGAGCATCTGCCGCAAGTTGACGACGCGCCTACCAGCGCGCGCGGCCCTCGGCTCGCGCCTGCCGTGCGCACCCAGCCGCTCGTCGGCCTGATCCGCAATCCGCGTAGCCATGGCAATGCCGGGCGCACCATGTCCGATGATCTGAACGAGAACGTCCTGGTGGAAACACCGTGGAAGCGCGCAGAACTGACCGGCATTCTCATGCGCTTTGCCGCAAAGCAGGTGGATCTCATCGCGATCGACGGCGGCGATGGGACGGTGCGCGACGTGCTGACGCTGGGCGCGGGAATTTTCGGCTCGAGCTGGCCCACGCTGATAATCCTGCCGACCGGCAAGACCAATGCGCTGGGCCATGATCTTTCGATTCCGGGCAATTGGACCATCGAAGAGGCGCTTCGAGCGGCGAACGCAGGTTCAATCACGACTCGGCGGCCGATCGTAGTGTCCAAGCGCGAGGATGCGCGCAGCCAGGTGCTCGGCTTCGTGCTCGGCGCGGGCGCTTTCACCAGAGCGATTTCGCTGGGGCAGCGCGGTCACGATCTGGGCGCGTTCGACAATGCTGTTGTCCTTTTGACGATAGCATGGAGCGCGCTGCAGGCATTTTTCGGCCGGGCCGACAATCACTGGCGGCGCGGCACGCGGATGGCCTTGCGCGATGGCAAGGGGCATCAGCTGGCGCATCGCGGCGGCCTGCCCGAGGATGAGCGCTATCTCTTCTTTGCTTCGAGCTTGCGCACCTTCCCCTCGGTTCTCAATCCGTTTCGCGGCATCAGTGAAACTGTGCGGGTTGCGGTCATGGACAATCCCTCGCGCGGGCTGCTCCTGCGCCTCGGCGCGATCTTTGTCGGCCGTGCCTCGCCCGCGACTAAGGCGCGCGGTTATCACGTGTTCGGGGAAGAGGCGATCGAGGTTGATCTGGACGAAGAGTTCATTCTTGATGGTGAGGCCTTTCCGCCAGGGCAATATCGCATGAGTGCAGGGCCTGTGCTGCGCTTCGTGGTTCCGTGACAGACCCGCTTGCCGCGCGCATCAGCGCGGCATCGGACCGCAAGGTCGATTCTGCCGTCCGCCAATTCGCCGCCCGGCTTGCCGCCGAGGCAGATGCGCAAGCGGTGCTGTTCTATGGCTCAAATTTGCGCACGGGATCGCGGGAAGGCGTGCTCGATTTCTATGTGCTGACGCCCGGCCCGCCCGAAAGCGGCATGTGGCCGCGCGTGTCCTACCGCGAATGGGAGCACGAGGGCGAAGTGCTGCGCGCGAAGATCGCTACAATGAGCCTAGCCAAATTCTTGGAAGCTTCAGCCGGCAAGAGTGTCGACACGACGATTTGGGCGCGCTTTGTGCAGCCGTGTGCACTGGTCTGGCTGCGCGACGATGAAGCACGCGCAGCGACGCTTGCAGCGCTCGTGTTGGCGGCGCGCACGGCAGCGCGACTGGCGGCGGCAGTGGGGCCACGCGAGGGCAGCGAGGGCGATTTCTGGCGGGCCCTGTTCCAGGCGACCTATCGCGCGGAATTCCGGGTCGAGAAGCCGGGGCGCGAAGAAAGCATTCTATCCGGCAATCATACGCATTTTGCAGGCTTGCTCCCCGAAGCGCTCGCAGCCGATGGGATGGGCTTTTCCGTGAGTGCAGGAGGGCTGATCGTGCCTGATATTTCCCCTGCTGAACGCCGCGCGATTCTGCGCTGGTGGAAGCGACGCCAGCGGCTTGGCAAGCCGCTCAATATTGCGCGGCTGATCCGCGCGGCGGGTACGTTCGATGGTGCGGCGCACTATGCCGCGTGGAAAGTGGAGCGGCATACCGGAGTGGCTGTGAAAGTGACGCCGTTTCGCGAAAAATACCCGCTTCTCGCCGCACCAGCCGTGGCGGTGGAACTGTGGCGCGCGAAGTGGAAGTAAGGCCCTACATATAGCGCATTCGGATCGACATGGGCTTGACCTCATTGCCGACAGAGAAACGCGTCTTGTCGATGCCGGGCTTGCCCAGATTGAAGATATTGATGCTGGGATTGTTCGACATGCCGCCGCCATCGGTGGAGATATCGGTTTTGCCGTTGCCGTTCTTGTCGTGGCGCACCGCGATTGCGTAACTCCCTGCGCGCGGCACCGGCATGCAGATCGACATCGCCCCGTTGCGCGCAGGGACTTCGATGCGGTTGATCCAGCGCCCGCTGGCCAACCAGTCTTCCCGCGTCCCGCGATACAATTGCACCCGCAAATTGCCTGTTGACCCGTCGATCTCAGTGATATGCAGCCATACGGCCGGGCCATCGCCGCTGCACAGGCTGCGATCATGGCTGATTTCATTGCGATATTGCGCTTGCCCCGGCGCGGCAAGGCCAAGCGCAAGCACAGAGGCGGCAATCAGACGAAATTTACGGCTCATATTCGGGTCATCTCACAATCAGGAATGGCAATTGCTGCGCGCGCAAGCTTCCCTCACATTGTAAAACACTGCTGCGCGAATGACAATTTCCAGTCGTTTCGAAATGGATTTTGGGCAAATTGCACTGAACAAATGCTGAAGCAGCTGCTCATCGTGCGCTAAACGGGGGATATCCCCTGTGCACGGTGGATAAGGAAACGCCCGATGCTTGTGGGGCGATTCGCGGACCTATATCCCCTTCGGCGACGCCATGGCTGTGCCACTGATCTCTCCCTCGATACTTTCGGCCGACTTCGCGCGGCTGGGCGAAGAGGTGCGCGCGATCGATGCAGCAGGTGCGGACTGGATCCATGTCGACGTGATGGACGGCCATTTCGTCCCCAATCTCACCATCGGCCCCGACGTGGTGAAAGCGCTGCGCCCGCATTCGGAGAAAGTGTTCGACGTGCATCTGATGGTGTCGCCGGTCGACAACTGGCTCGACGCCTTTGCCGCGGCTGGCGCAGACATCATCACCGTCCACCCCGAGGCAGGCCCGCATATTCACCGCAGCGTGCAGGCGATCAGGGCGCTTGGCAAGAAGGCGGGCATTTCGCTCAATCCGGGAACGCCCGCCAAGATGCTCGATTACCTTCTCGAGGAAATCGATCTGGTGCTGATCATGAGCGTCAATCCCGGCTTTGGCGGGCAGAGCTTCATTCCATCGCAATTGCAGAAGATTGCCGCCGTGCGCAGCCGGATCGACAAGCTGGGTCTCGATGTGCTGATCGAAGTCGATGGCGGAGTGAACCCTGAAACCGCGCGGCAATGCGCGGAAGCGGGCGCGGACGTGCTGGTGGCGGGCTCGGCGACATTCAAAGGCGGGCCGGGCCAGTATGCGGCCAATATCGCCGCGTTGAAGGGGAGCAGCGATGAACGCGCATAATTCCCGGCTACGCGAGAATGCCGCAAAGCTATTCGGCGAGATTTCCGCCAAGGCCTCTGGCGATCCCGCGCCTCGCCAGATGGCGATCCCGCTTGAGGGTGGCGGGGCCGAGCCGCTGGTTGTTTCGCGCTCGGCAAAGGAGCCTGCTCCAGCTCCGCTTGAGAACGATCGCGCGCTGGTCCTTGCCGATCTCAATGCGCCTGAGGTCTCCATTGGCGAGCGCCTGATGCGCATTGCCTACCGTTTGGGCATGTCGAACACGAGCTTGATGGCGCCGTTTCGCAAGCCTGCCAAGCTGCGCCTGCTCGCCACGGTTGCGAGCCCGCTTGAAGGCGACAGGGTGGCGGGCATGGCGCTGCGCGCGGGGCATTTCCTTGTTTACGGCGTCAAGACGCCGATTGCGCAGATCGATTTCAGCCGCACCGCCAAGCTGACCCCTCCGTTCGAGCGCACGGTGCACGGTTTTACCTGGCTGCGCGATCTGGATTGCTGCGGGGCGCGCGCGCAAACCGCGCCAGTGGCCGAACGCATCGCGCTTGCTTGGCTCGACGAAAATCCGGAGCCGGGCAAAGGCGCTGCATGGCGTGTGGAAAACGCCGGCCTGCGCCTGCTGGGCTGGCTCGTCTATGCGCCGCTGATCATGGCAAATCAGGATGGCAAGCTTCGCCGCCGCCTGCTCAATGCTACCGAAGAGACAGCCCGCTGGCTCGACAGGAATGTGTCGAAGGCCGACGACCGCCTCGGCGAAGTGGCGGGCTGGTGCGCGATTGCGGCGGCCGGGCTGCTTCTTCCCGATGGCAAGCCGCGCCGCCTGTTTGGCGAAGCCGGGTTGATCCGGGCGCTTGGCGAGATGGTCGGCGAGGATGGCGGCTCGCTCTCGCGCAGCCCGCTTGCGCAGTTGCAGGCGATCGAATTGCTGGTCGAACTTTGTGCCTGCTACCGCGCGACGCGCCGCGATCCGCCCGAAGCGCTCAATGCGATGCTGGCGATGCTGGTGCCGCCGCTGCTCGGGCTCACGCATGGCGATGGTGGGATCGGCAGCTGGCAGGGCGCGCCGCCGATTTCCGCCGACCGGCTCGCGAGCCTGATCGAGGCCACCGGCGTGCGCACGAGGCCGCTGCGCGATGTGCGCGGCTGGGGGTATCAGCGGGTCGTGGCCAAGCCCGCTGTATTGCAATTCGACGCGGTGCCCCCGCCGCTCGCGCGCCATGCCCGCAACGGCTGCGCGTCCACGCTGGCTTTCGAATTCAGCCACGGCGATCATCGCCTGATCGTCAATTGCGGCGGTGCGGCGGCGGCAGGCGGACAATTGCCCGTGCGCATCGAGCAGGGCCTGCGCGCGACGGCGGCGCATTCCACTCTCGTGCTGGGCGATGCCAATTCAACCGCCGTGTTGATCAACGGCAAGCTGGGCGGCGGGGTCAAGGAAGTCGAGATTGACCGCGCCATGACCGTGATGGAGAACGGCAAGGCGACCCGGCTCGAGGCGAGCCATGATGGCTATGCCAGCCGCTTTGGCCTGCTCCACCGGCGCATTCTCATGCTGCGCGAGGACGGCAGCGAATTGCGCGGCGAAGATCTGCTTGTTCCCTCGGGGCGCAAGGGGCAGCGCGGCAAGGTACCCTTCGCGATTCGGTTCCACCTTGGCCCTTCGGTCGAGGCGCGGCTGGGGAGCGGGCGCAATGCGGGACTGGTGCTTCCTGATGGCAGTTATTGGCAATTCGTCACCGGCGCGCAGAAGCTGGAGCTTGACGAGAGCCTGTGGGTTGATGGTAACGGGCGCCCTCATCCCGTGCAGCAGCTCGTGATCCAAGGCCTCGCCTCGCGCGGAGGCGGATCGTTCAGCTGGCTGCTGAAGAAAATGGGCTGACGGCCCGGCCAAGGAATTACATGCCAATGCAGAATATTGAAATCAGACGGGCACTTCTCTCGGTGTCCGACAAGAGCGGTATTGTCGAACTCGGCCGGATGCTCGCCGATGCAGGAGTGGAGCTGGTATCCACCGGCGGCACCGCGAAGGCGCTGCGCGATGCGGGCCTCGCAGTGCGCGATGTCGCTGATCTCACCGGCTTTCCCGAGATGATGGACGGACGGGTAAAGACGCTGCATCCCGTGGTCCATGGCGGACTACTCGCCGTGCGCGACAATGCCGAGCACACGGCGGCGATGAAGGCGCACGGGATTGGCGCAATCGATCTGGTGGTAATCAATCTCTACCCCTTCGAAAAGACCGTAGCGAGCGGAGCTGAGCGCCCCGAAATTATCGAAAACATCGACATTGGCGGGCCGAGCATGGTGCGCTCTGCTGCCAAGAACCATGCTTTTGTCACGATCCTCACCGATCCGGCCGATTATGCTGACTTCGGTGCGGAAATGTCCGCCAACACCGGCGCAACAACACCCGCTTTCCGTATCCGAATGGCCGCCAAGGCCTATGCCCGCACCGCAAACTATGATGCCGCGATTGCCGGATGGTTCGCGCAGAGCGATGCCTATACCCATCCGCTCGGGCAGGAAGCGCTGGGCGCAACGCCCTTCGCGCCGACCATGCCGCTCGCCTTCACGCTTGGCGATACGCTGCGCTATGGCGAGAACCCGCATCAGGACGCTGCGATCTATCTGCCCAACGGCGATACGACCTGCGGCGTTCCGCAAGCAGCCCAGGTGCAGGGCAAGGCCCTCAGCTATAACAATCTCAACGATGCCGATGCCGCGCTCGAACTGGTCAGCGAATTTGCCGACGGCGAGCCGGCGATCGTCATCGTCAAACATGCAAATCCTTGCGGCGTGGCCCAGGCCGATACATTGCTTGGTGCTTGGGACGAGGCGCGGGCGTGCGACAGCGTGTCAGCCTTTGGCGGAATTGTCGCGGCGAACCGCGAACTCGATGCCGCGACCGCCGAGGCGATTACGCAAATCTTCACCGAAGTCGTGATTGCGCCGGGGGCAAGCGAGGAAGCCAGAGCGATCTTTGCCAGGAAGAAGAACCTGCGCCTCTTGCTGCTTGATCATTTGCCCGATGCCGCGCGCCGCGGCTTTGCGATCAAATCCATCGCTGGGGGCCTGTTGATGCAATCGCGCGATGCCGGGCAGGTGACCGCCGGCGATTTGCAAACAGTCACCGCGCGCGCGCCATCTGCGCAAGAAGTGGCCGATGCCCTGTTCGCGTGGAAAGTGGCCAAGCATGTGAAGTCCAACGCCATCGTCTTTGCCAGAGACGGGGCGACTGCCGGGATCGGGGCGGGCCAGATGAACCGCCGCGACAGCGCGCGCATCGCCGCCATGCGCGCGGTGGAAGCGGCGCAGGCGGCAGGCTGGGACCAGTCGCGCACCGTCGGCAGCGCGATGGCATCGGATGCTTTCCTGCCCTTTGCCGATGGCCTTGAAGCCGCGGTCGATGCAGGCGCCAGCGTGGTGATCCAGCCGGGCGGCTCGGTGCGCGACGAGGAAGTGATCGCCGCCGCCGACAAGGCGGGCCTCGCGATGGTCTTTACCGGGATGCGCCATTTCCGGCATTAGCATGGGCGTCGAGGGCCAATCCGCGCCGAGTTGAGCCGGGCGTGCGGTGAAATTTTGGCAGTTCACTCATGTGAAAGTAACTCTTGCCTATGTCTGGTGCGAAAGCACTGAAATGCACCGCAATCATGATGGATCACCCGATGGGCCTTTTCTCCTCCGAACTTTATCGCAGCTTCCTGCTTGGCTTTGGCGTGACGGCTCTCGTGATGGCGGCCAATCTGGTGCCCAAGCTGGCCGGAGCGTGAAGGCCGTTCGCGCGTTGCTGGCCGCAGGCGCACTTGTCTTTGCGGGTTTGGCGCTGCCTGCCACAGCCTTCGCTGAGGGCGTCTTCGATGCCCCTGTCGCCGCACGTCAGGCCGATGAAACGGGCCTGCAGACTGCCATTTTCGCGGGCGGCTGTTTCTGGGGCGTCGAAGCCGTGTTCAGCCATACGCGCGGCGTCACCAGCGCGGTCTCGGGTTATCATGGCGGCACCGAGCGGCAGGCGCGCTATGATCTTGTCTCGAGCGGGCATACCCAGCACGCCGAAGTCGTTCGGGTGACTTACGATCCATCGGTGGTCCGCTATGACCAATTGCTGCAGATCCTCTTTTCGGTCGTCGCCGATCCCACTTTGCTTAACCGGCAAGGCCCCGATCGCGGCGCGCATTACCGCGCGGCCATTGTTCCGCTTTCCCAAGAGCAGCGCCTCGTTGCTGCCGCATATTTGCGGCAAATGGAGCGCTCGGGCGTGTGGGACGACCCGATCGTCGTCAAAGCCGAATCATACCGCCGATTCTATCCCGCCGAAGCCTACCACCAGGACTTCGCGCACAAGAATCCCGATCACGGCTACATCCGCCGCTGGGACGCACCCAAGGTTGAGGCCCTGCGCGAGAAATTTCCGGCGCTGTTCCGCGCGCGCTTCCGCACCGGCTGAGCACCCTTCGGGGCCGGGGCGATTGCGCCACAGCGAGCGGCGCTCTATATCGCAGCCATGGCAAGTCATGCACATAAGGAACATTCGGGCGACAGGCTGGTCCACGAAGCCGAGGCTGCGCTGATCGCTGCGGGCGAACAATGGACCGCAATGCGCGAGACCGTGTTCCGTGCGCTGGCCGAGCGGGGGCGTCCGGCGAGCGCCTATGATATTGCTGAAATCGTGGGCAAAATGCTCGAAAAGCGGGTTGCCGCCAATAGCATCTACCGCATTCTCGACCTGTTTGTGCGGACCAATCTCGCCAACCGGATCGAGAGCGCAAACGCTTATCTCGTCAACAGTCATCCCGGCTGCCATCATGATTGCATCTTCATCATCTGCGATGAATGCGGACAAGCCGATCATTTCGATGACGAGAAGCTGACTTCGAGTTTGCGCGAGGCGGGCAACAAGGCGGGATACAGCAATGTCAGCCCGGTGGTCGAGCTTCGCGGAGTGTGTTCGGATTGCACCGGCTAAGCCGCTATTTTCGCAAATCTAAGACACACAATTGGCTGATCGACACGCGCGGATTGGCTGTGTAGACCCTCGCAATGACTTCGCGACCAAAGACCCCGCTGCTGGACACCGTCAACACGCCTGACGACCTGCGAAAACTCCCCGCTGACAGACTGCGCCAGCTTGCCGATGAATTGCGCGACGAGATGATCGACGCGGTCGGCTCGACCGGCGGGCATCTGGGTTCGGGGCTTGGCGTGGTCGAATTGACCGTGGCTTTGCATTATGTGTTCAACACGCCCGATGACCGGCTGATCTGGGATGTTGGCCATCAGGCCTATCCGCACAAGATCCTCACCGGACGGCGCGACCGCATCCGCACGCTGCGCCAAGGCGGCGGTCTCTCGGGTTTCACCAAGCGTTCCGAAAGCGAGTACGACCCTTTCGGCGCGGCGCATTCCTCGACATCGATCAGCGCCGGGATCGGCTTTGCCGTTGCCAACAAGCTCAACGGCAAGCCGGGCAAGGCGATTGCCGTCATCGGCGATGGCGCGATGAGCGCGGGCATGGCTTATGAGGCGATGAACAATGCCGAGCACGCGGGCAATCGGTTGATCGTGATCCTCAACGACAATGACATGTCGATCGCGCCGCCGGTGGGCGGGCTTTCGGCCTATCTTGCGCGCATGGTGTCCTCGAGCGAATATCTCGGCCTGCGCTCGCTGGCTTCCAAGGTGGCGCACAAGATTTCGCGCAAGATACACCATTCGCTGGGCAAGGCGGAGGAATTCACCCGCGGCATGGTGACCGGGGGGACCTTGTTCGAGGAACTGGGCTTCTATTATGTCGGCCCGATTGACGGGCACAATCTCGATCATCTGCTGCCCGTGCTTGAAAATGTGCGCGATGCCGAGGAAGGTCCGGTTTTAATCCATGTCGTCACGACCAAGGGCAAGGGCTACAAATACGCCGAGGAAAGCGCCGACAAATATCATGGCGTGCCCAAATTCGATGTGGTGACCGGCGAGAAGGCCAAATCGGCCAAGGGTCCGCCTGCCTATCAGAATGTCTTTGGTGAGACGCTCGCCAAACTGGCCGAGACAGACAGCCGCATCTGCGCCATCACCGCTGCCATGCCCGGCGGTACGGGGGTCGACAGATTCGCCGCCGCGCATCCCGCGCGCACGTTCGATGTCGGCATTGCCGAGCAGCACGGCGTGACCTTCGCTGCCGGTCTTGCCGCTCAGGGCATGCGGCCGTTTGCGGCGATCTATTCGACTTTCCTGCAACGCGCCTACGATCAGGTGGTGCATGATGTGGCGATCCAGAACCTGCCGGTGCGCTTTGCGATCGACCGCGCAGGGCTCGTCGGCGCGGACGGGGCGACCCATGCGGGCAGCTTCGATGTGACCTATCTTGCAAGCCTGCCCAATTTCGTGGTGATGGCCGCCGCTGACGAGGCGGAGCTCGCGCATATGACCTACACCGCCGCCGAGCATGACAGCGGCCCCATTGCCTTCCGCTATCCGCGCGGCAATGGCGTGGGTGTGGAGATGCCGCAAGTGCTGGAGAAGCTGGCGATCGGCAAGGGCCGGATCGTGGCCGGCAGCGAGAGCGGCGGCAAGGTCGCCATCCTCTCGCTCGGCGCGCGGCTTGCCGAAGCGCGCAAGGCCGCTGAACAGCTCGAAGCCAAGGGGCTGGCCACTACTATTGCCGACATGCGCTTTGCTAAACCTCTCGACGAAGATCTGATCCGCAAGCTCATCGCGACGCATGAAGTGGTGGTGACGATCGAGGAAGGGTCGATCGGCGGCATGGGCGCGCATGTGCTGACCATGGCGAGCGATGCGGGCCTGCTCGATACCGGCCTCAAGATCCGCACGATGCGCCTGCCCGACACTTTCATCGACCACGATTCTCCCGAGAAGCAATATGACGCCGCAGGATTGAATGCGCCGCATATTGTCGAAACGGTGCTGAATGCGCTGCGGCACAATTCGACCGGGGTTGAGGAAGCGCGGGCGTGATCCTCCTTGCCCTGGCTTTGCAGGCGCAGGGGGCGGTGCCGGAAATCCGTTTGTTGCCGCCTGATCCGGCCACGCCGGCCTGCATTACCGAGCATGCGGGCGACCCTGCCGCGCGCGATGCATGTCTGGGTGTTCTCGATCCGATGA